>NZ_PQLN01000043.1:0-37921 GCF_002919855.1 Aeromonas sp. ASNIH8
GCAGTTGTCATAAGCTCGGAGCGAAGCATTTACCAAGGCATCTTGCTGAATACTGCTTCCGGTTTAATCATCGTTTTGACCTCAAGAGTATGTTTGTTGAATTGGGGCATGCAGTCGTGGCAAGCCCGCCGATGCCATATCGGCTCTTGAAGCTGGCTGAGGGTCATGGGTAATCAGGATAAAGTAACGGTCAACAGCGCAGTGTCCTGTACGAATACCTCCAAGAACCTGAATCAGAGTGTCAGCAATGGTAACGTAACCTGTGTGGTACAGGACATCGGCTCCCCTGCGGAGGCAAGTTATTCCTGCTCTGGTTCGGCTGGCAGCTTCTTTACCCTTACGCTCGACAAGAACAAGTACCAATTCGCTCCTGCCTCGCAGTCATTCACTTTACCCAGCAGTGGCACTCTTGCTGGGGGTTGTGTACTCATGGTGTCTGATGACTTGAGAGATGCGAATCCCGCACCAAGCCCAGCTATACCGACCAGTTGCAATATCCAACCCTGATGGCCTCATTATTGTGTGGGTTACAACCCCAAAACCAAGGCGCTGGCACAGCCAGCGCCTTTTCTTTATCATTCCCCATCATTTTCGAGTTTTAAGATGCATCGCCATGGCAAAAGCCCTCTCTCTGATGCTTGCCCAGTTAAATCTGACGGTAGGCGCCATCGAAGATAACTGTGACAAGGTGCTGGCTGCGGCCGCAGAGGCGGATCAGCAAGGCGCCGATCTGCTGGTGTGCTCCGAGCTGGCATTGACCGGTTACCCGCCGGAAGATCTGCTGCTGCGCGCCGACCTGATGATCCGGGTCGAGGCTGCACTAGTCCGAGTGGCTGCCTGGCAGGGCAATTGCGCCATCCTGGTGGGGCATCCCTGGCGCGAAGGCGAGGCGCTCTATAACGCGGCCTCCCTCTATGAGCGGGGCCAGCTGGTGGCACGTTACTTCAAGCAGGATCTGCCCAATTACGGGGTGTTTGACGAGAAGCGCTACTTCACCGCAGGCACTGAAACCTGCGTCGTGGCTTTCAGAGAGCACAAATTGGGGCTGCTCATCTGTGAAGATCTGTGGCAACCGGGCCCTGCCCTGGCGGCCAAGGCGGCCGGCGCCGAGCTGCTGCTGAGTATCAACGCCTCCCCCTATGACAGGGAGAAGCCCTGGATCCGCAATGAGTTGATGACGGAGCGCTGCGATCAGACGGGTCTGCCATTCGTTTACCTCAATCAGGTCTGCGGCCAGGATGAGCTGATCTTCGACGGCTGCTCCAAGGTGTTCAACAGCCAGGGCGAGCTGACCCACAAGCTGGCGCCTTTTGCCGAGGCGCTGGCGCTGGTGCGTTTCGAAAACGGTCAACCGGTGAAGGTACATGAGCCTGCCGCCTCTCTAGATCCATTGGCCGAGGTCTATCAGGCGCTGGTGCTGGCGGTGCGCGACTATGTCACCAAGAACGGCTTCCTGGGCGCCGTGCTGGGGCTCTCCGGCGGTATCGATTCCGCCCTGACCCTGGCCATAGCCGCCGATGCCATAGGGGCGGACAAGGTGCAGGCGGTGATGATGCCGTTCCGCTACACCGCCCAGATGAGTGTGGAGGATGCCAAGGAGCAGGCCGAACGGATGGGGGTCGAGTTCGACATCATCTCCATCGAGCCCATGTTCGAAGGTTTCATGACCCAGCTGGCGCCGCTGTTTGTCGGCACCGCGCGGGACACCACCGAAGAGAACCTGCAGGCCCGCTGCCGTGGCGTCTTGCTGATGGCGCTCTCCAACAAACGCCGCCGCATCGTGCTGACCACCGGCAACAAGAGCGAGATGTCGGTCGGTTATGCCACCCTCTACGGTGACATGGCGGGCGGCTTCGATGTGCTCAAGGACGTGCCCAAGACCCTGGTCTTCAAGCTGTGTGAATATCGCAACAGCGTCGATTATGTGATCCCGCAGCGGGTCATCGATCGCCCCCCTTCGGCGGAGCTTGCTCCGGATCAGGTGGATCAGGACAGCCTGCCCCCCTATGACATCCTGGATGCCATCCTCAAGCGTTATGTGGAAGAGGATGCCTCGGTCGCCGATCTGGTGGCCGAAGGCTTCGAAGAGGCCGTGGTGCGCAAGGTGATCCGCCTGGTGGATCTCAACGAATACAAACGCCGCCAAGCCGCCGTCGGGCCCCGTATCACGGCCCGCAACTTTGGTAAGGATCGCCGTTACCCCATCACCTCCGGGTTTGGCAAACAGAACTGGTAAGGAGTCACCATGAAGAAGATTGAAGCCATCATCAAACCGTTCAAACTGGACGATGTGCGCGAGGCCCTGGCCGAGATTGGCATCAACGGCATGACAGTCTCAGAGGTCAAGGGCTTCGGCCGCCAGAAGGGGCACACCGAGCTCTATCGTGGCGCCGAATACATGGTGGATTTCCTGCCGAAGGTAAAGGTCGAGCTGGTGGTGCAGGACGAGGATCTCGACGCCTGCCTGGAGGCGATCCAGAACACCGCCCGCACCGGCAAGATCGGGGATGGCAAGATCTTCGTCTGCGAGGTGGAGCGCGTCATTCGTATCCGCACCGGTGAAGAGAACGAAGACGCAATCTGATGTGGTGGATGTATCTCGTGATGACAAACGACGCTGAGGGCCTGTCCCTCTGATGACCCGGATGCGTTTCAGGGTGGCGGCCGCTCTGTTGATGACGCTGAGCGCCTGCAGTACCCGGCCGCCCGCCCAGCCGGAAAACCTGTGCCAGATCTTTCGCGAAAAGCCGGACTGGCACAAGGCTGCGCTCAGGATGAACGAGCGGTGGGGCACGCCGGTGCACGTGGTGATGGCCATGATGTATCAGGAGTCCTCCTTCGTGCACGATGCCCAGCCGCCGATGCAGTACTTCCTCTTCATCCCGACCGGGCGGGCGAGCTCCGCCTACGGCTATGCCCAGGTGAAGGACGAAACCTGGGACGATTACCAGCGGGAAACCGGCAATGGCTGGAGTGATCGCGACGACTTTGCCGACGCCATCGATTTCATGGGCTGGTACACTCACAAGGCCCAGCGGCTCAACGGCACTTCCAAGTGGGATGCCTATGGCCAGTATCTCAATTATCACGAAGGCTGGGGTGGCTACCGGCGTGGCAGCTACCGCAGCAAGGGGTGGCTGATGAAGGTCTCCCGCAAGGTGGAGGCCCGCGCCCAGCGCTACGGTGCCCAATACAGACAATGCAAGGATCGGCTTCCCAGCGGGGGCTGGTTCTCCTAACCAATCAGGAGTCAGAAATGCCGTTATTGGACAGTTTTACCGTCGACCACACCCGCATGGCAGCCCCTGCAGTGCGGGTGGCCAAGACCATGCAGACCCCGAACAAGGACACCATCACGGTGTTTGACCTGCGTTTCTGCGTGCCGAACCAGGAGATCCTCTCCGAGCGTGGCATCCATACCCTCGAGCATCTGTTTGCGGGTTTCATGCGAGATCACCTCAACGGCAACGGGGTGGAGATCATCGACATCTCTCCCATGGGATGCCGGACCGGCTTCTACATGAGCCTGATCGGCGCGCCGGATGAGGCCCGTGTCGGTGCCGCCTGGCAGGCCGCCATGAGCGACGTGCTGGCCGTGCAGGAGCAGGGCAAGATCCCCGAGCTCAACGAATATCAGTGCGGTACTTACAGCATGCACTCGTTGGAAGAGGCCCATGCCATCGCCCGCCATGTGCTGGAGCGCGGTATCGGTGTCAACCACAATGACGAGCTGGCCCTGCCGGAAGAGAAGCTGAAAAGCCTCTGATCCCGAGAAGGGAAGCATGAAAAAGGCCGGTCAATGACCGGCCTTTTTGCATCTGGTGGGATCAGGAGGGCAGTGGCATTACCCGATTGCGTCCCAGCTCCTTGGCCTTGTAGAGCAGCTTGTCGGTACGCTCGATCAGGGTGTCTGCCGTCTCCTGGGGGATGTATTCCCCCACACCGAACGAGGCGGTGATGTGATCGATGCGTCGCCCGGATTTGCGATCCAGAATCGACATCCGCTCGATGACGCGACGCAGGCTCTCGGCCATCTGCCGGGTCAGTGCCAGGGCGCGGCTCGGCACCAGCAGGGCAAACTCCTCGCCTCCCAGGCGATAGGCCGTGATGCCCTCCTTGCTGGCCTCCCGCAGCCGCTTGCCGACGATGCGCAGCACCTGGTCGCCGAGCAGGTGGCCATATTCGTCGTTGAAGTTCTTGAAGCGATCGATATCGGTCATGATCAGCGAGAAGGGTTGCTTGCTGCGGATCAGGCTGTCCATCTCGAGATCGAAGGCGCGGCGGTTGAGCAGGGAGGTCAGGGGGTCCTCGGTCGCCATCTTGCGGGTCTCGCTCAACGCCTGCTTCAGCTCCTTGATCTCCTTCTCGGCGCTGCTGAGCTGGTTGCGAAAGTGCAGGGTGGACATGCGCACTTCCCTGGATTCGCGCACCAGTTCCCGCAGGATCCCCATGGTGTCTTCCAGGCTGAGCCCCTCGTCGTCTATCTTGCTCAGCTTGTCGAAACTCTTGTCGAGCATCTCCTGAAACAGCCCGGTATCGGAGATGGCATCCTGCATCGAGTGACTCAGCTCGCTGGCCATGGCCGCCAGGTTGAGTTTCATCGCCTCGATCTGCTGCTCGTCCTGAGCCGCAAGGTGCTGGTGGTAGAGACGCTCACAAGTGGTCAGGGAGAAGGTCCCCTGTTGTTTTATCGCCTGATCGACGGCATGGTTGAGTTCGGGCATGTCGCCGGAGACATAGCTGTACCAAAGGTGATAGTTGTTCGGCGTGGTGGGAATTTGATACTTGATCATCAGGGGAACCGCCTGTTTCAAATAGGCGGCAGATTGGGCGAACGAGTCCTTGCTCATGAGTTCCGAGTCTCACATACCTGCAAACTGTGTCCAGTATGACAGAGAGAATGGCCAAAAGGCAGTCGATGGATGCCATTAGCTCCCCCCTCCGATATAATGTCTGCGTTATTACCTACCCTAAGGCCTGCTTATGTCTCAAAAAGATCCTTTCCTCCAACGCGAGGCCGAAAAATACGAAAACCCCATCGCCAGTCGCGAGATGCTGCTGGAGCTCATCAAGGGCCATGAGAAACCCATGTCCCGGGAAGAGCTGGCCAAGGTCCTCAAGCTGACCGATGAAGAGCCGTTGGAAGCCTTGCGACGTCGTCTGCGCGCCATGGAGCGAGACGGGCAGCTCGTGTTCACCCGCAACCAATGTTACGCCCTGCCGGATCGCCTGAATCTGGTCAAAGGCTATGTGCTTGGCCACAAAGATGGATTCGGTTTTCTGCGCCCCGAGGGTGGTGGAGCGGATCTCTTCCTGAACAACCGCGAGATGCAGCGCCTGATGCATGGCGACTATGCCCTGGTGCAGCCGACCGAGATCGATCGCAAGGGTCGTCAGGAAGCGCGTCTGGTGCGCCTGCTCAAATCCCGCGAGGCGGACATCGTCGGTCGTTACTTCGTCGAGAACGGCGTCGGTTTTGTGGTACCCGATGACAGCCGCATCGGCCAGGACATCATCATCCCGGAAGGGGAGAACAAGGGGGCTCGCCAGAGCCAGGTCGTGGTCGTGCGCATCAACCAGCGCGCCACTGCCCGCTTCAATGCGGTCGGTACCGTCTTGGAAGTTCTGGGTGAGAACATGGCGCCCGGTATGGAGATCGAGATCGCCCTGCGTACCCACGGCATTCCGCACACCTGGCCGGAAGAGGTGACCAAAGAGGTCGCCGGTCTCGGCGAGCAGGTGCCGGAGAAGGCCAAAGAGGGTCGCATCGACCTGCGCGCCCTGCCGCTGGTGACCATCGACGGGGAAGACGCCCGCGACTTCGATGACGCTGTCTTCTGTGAAGCCAAGCGTGGAGGCGGCTGGCGCCTGTGGGTCGCCATCGCGGACGTTTCTGCCTATGTGAAACCGGGCACGGCCCTCGACACCGAAGCCTATCAGCGCGGCAACTCGGTCTATTTCCCCGAGTTCGTGGTGCCCATGCTGCCGGAGGTGCTCTCCAACGGTCTGTGTTCCCTGAACCCGCAGGTCGACCGGCTCTGCATGGTGTGCGAGATGACCATCTCCGCCGCCGGCCGCATGTCCGGCTACAAGTTCTACGAAGCGGTAATGAACTCCCACGCTCGCCTGACCTACACCAAGGTAGCGGCGATCCTGGACGGGGATCCCAAGCTGCGTCAGCAGTATGATCCGCTGGTGGGCCACATCGAGGAGCTGAGCAACCTCTACAAGGCGCTCAAGCATGCCCGTCATCAACGCGGTGCGGTGGAGTTCGAAAGCGAGGAGACCCGCTTCATCTTCAACGCCCAGCGCAAGATCGACCGTATCGTACCGCTGGTGCGCAATGACGCCCACAAGATCATCGAAGAGTGCATGATCCAGGCGAACGTGGCGGCCGCCCGCTACATCGAGAAGAACGAGGCCGCCGCCCTGTTCCGGGTGCACGACCGCCCGGGCGAGGAGCGTCTCACCGGCTTCCGCGACTTCCTGGCCGAACTGGGTCTGGAGCTCAAGGGGGGCCTGGAGCCCGAGCCGAAGGACTTTGCCGACCTGGCCGCCAAATTCGAAGGGCGCCCGGATGCGGAATTGCTCTCCACCATGCTGCTGCGCTCCATGCGTCAGGCCATCTATCAGGCCGACAACATCGGTCACTTCGGTCTGGCCCTGAAGTCCTACGCTCACTTCACCTCGCCGATCCGTCGCTACCCGGATCTCATCCTGCACCGGGCGATCAAGTACCAGACCGCCAAGGAGCAGCAGGCCAACCTGCGTCACAAGTGGACCCCGAGCGGTGGCTACCACTACCAGCTGGAAGAAGTGGACCCCATGGGCGAGCACTGCTCCATGACGGAGCGCCGTGCCGATGACGCCACCCGCGACGTGGCAGACTGGCTCAAGTGCGAGTACATGCTGGATCACGTGGGTGACGAGTTTGACGGCGTCATCGCCAGCGTCACCGGCTTTGGCTTCTTCGTGCGTCTGGCTGAGATCCACATCGACGGTCTGGTGCACGTCAGCACCCTCACCAACGACTACTACCAGTTCGACCCGCTGCACCAGCAGCTGATCGGCGAGAACTTCCGCCGTCGCTATCGTCTGGGTGACAAGGTGCGGGTCAAGGTGATGGGCGTGAACCTGGACGATCGCAAGATCGACTTCGTGATGGTGGAAGAGCCCCTCAAGGCCACCGGCAAGAACGCCAAGGAGATGGCGCGCAAGCAGGCCGAGATCAAGAAAGAGAAGGCCAAGAGCGCCCAGCGCCACGAGAAACGCAAAGAGGGCAAGGAGAGCGGCAAATCCGACAAGGGTGGCCGTGCCAAGCCCAGCAACAGACGACCGAGCAAAAAGGCTCGCGACAAGGCCAAGAGCACTAAATGAGTACTGAACTGATCTACGGCATTCACGCCGTCTCCGCGCTGCTCGAGCGCACCCCCGAGCGCTTCATCGAGGTGTGGGCTCTCAAGGGCCGCGATGACGAGCGGCTGCATCCCCTGCTGGCTGAGCTGGAGTCCCTCGGTATCAGGGTGCAGAGCGTGAACCGCAAGACGCTGGATGACAAGGCGGAAGGCAACAATCACCAGGGCATCATGGCCAAGGTGATTGAAGCGCCCAAGCTGGCCGAGCACGACCTGGCCAGTCTGCTGGACGATCTGGCGGCGCAAGAGACAGCGCCCTTCCTGCTGGTACTGGATGGGGTGACAGATCCGCACAATCTCGGCGCCTGTCTGCGCAGTGCCGATGCGGCCGGGGTACATGCGGTGATCGTGCCGCGGGACAAGGCCACAGGCCTCACGTCCGTGGTGCGCAAGGTCGCCTGTGGCGCAGCCGAGGTGGTGCCGCTCATCCAGGTCACCAACCTGGCCCGCAGCCTGCGCGAGCTGCAGGAGCGCGGCGTCTGGATCGTGGGTACCGCCGGCGAGGCGGATCACGATCTCTATCAGGCCAAACTCACCGGCCCCATGGCGCTGGTGATGGGGGCCGAAGGCAAGGGGATGCGCCGCCTGACCCGCGAACATTGCGACGAGCTGGTGAGCATCCCGATGGCGGGGGCAGTATCCAGCCTCAACGTCTCGGTGGCGAGCGGTGTCTGCCTGTTCGAAGCCGTGCGCCAGCGCCGCGTCTGACAAGACGATGACCGACAGACCCCCCTTTGTCTGGGAACGGGTTGCAGATGAGCAGGAGGCCGAGCGCCTCCTCTCTTTTGTCCGCTCCCTGACCTTGCCCCCTCGCACCTGCCTCTGGCATGCCGGTGACAGTCCGGCGCTGCTGGTCAGAGTGGAGGAGGGGTTGCTGCGGGCCAGGGTGGTGCTGGCGGATGGCCGCGAGTACATCAAGGAGTTCTATTGGGAGGGGGACGAGTTTATCGACTTCCACCACCAGCTCAGTGGTGAGCCCGCCCGCTACAGCGTGGAGGCGCTGGAGCCTTGCCGGCTGCAGCTTCTTCCGCTGGCGGATCTGCGACGACTCCCTTGCTGGCCCGCCTGGTATCACCATCTCCTTGAAGTGCAACTGCGCATCAAGGAGGAGAAAGAGCTGTTGCTGCTGACCGGGGGCCCAGAGGCGCGCTATCAGCATTTTCTGCGAAGCTTCCCCGCGCTGGATGCCAGGGTCCCGGATCACCAGATTGCCGCCTATCTGGGGATCACCCCCATCAGCCTGAGCCGCATCCGCAGGCGGCTGAAAACGCGCGATCAGGGTTGAGCCAGAAGGGATTGCCGATGAATCTGGGCAGAGATCGGCTCTTTGTCGGCCATGTCCGCATTGGATGAGAAGGGGGGCAACTTAACCAAGGTTAATGCCCCTCGTCGGGAGCAAGATTATGCTGTCAGACCCCATTAAACAGGAGTCATTCATGAACTGGAGTATGAAATCCTGGTCCGAGCTGACCACGGATGAATTGTATGAGCTGCTTGCCCTGCGCGCCGAGGTGTTCGTGGTGGAGCAGACCTGTCCCTTCCAGGATCTGGACGGTCTGGATCGCCGTGACGGCGTGCTGCATCTGCTCGGTCGTGAGGGGGATCACCTGGCGGCCTATGCCCGCATCATGGCACCCGGCATTGGTGATGACAGCGGCGCCGCCATCGGCCGCGTGGTCACCTCTCCCACGTCGCGGGGGGGCGGACTGGGTCACCGCCTGCTGGCGCAAGCGGTCAGAGAGTGCGAGGCACGCTGGCCTGCACACAGCATCTGGCTCGGTGCACAGGCCCACCTGCAAGGTTTTTACGGCCAGCATGGTTTCGTGGCCGAAGGGGAAGGGTATCTGGAAGATGACATCCCTCACATGGGGATGCGAAGGGAGCCTGCCTGACATCGTCAGGCGCCAGGAAAGGGGCAAGTGGCCCCTCACCCGTGGTGCATCGCATGGTTTTTGGCTACCCCGTGGCCATGTGGTCGTCAGACCGGGGTGAGATATCGCCGCGCTGATCTGCCTGCGGTCTCTCTGTCGGGACACCGCCCCGGTCAGGGCGGTGCGGCATCAGGAGGGCTGGGGTGGTTCAGGGGGTGACCCGGGTGGTGAGGGTAAATCCCTCTTCACTGGAGGCCAGCGTCACCTGAACCTGGCCCAACTCGGTCAGACTGCCCACATGGGTGCCGCCACAGGGAATGGTGATCTCCCGACCGTCCACCATGCCATGCCAGTAGCGGGAATCGATGATGGCATCACCGGCCCGGCTGCGGTGGATCTCGCCTCCCTCTTTGAGCCAGCGCATCAGCTGCTCGTTGACCTGGATCGCTATCCTGTCGAGGTCGGCCAGCAGTGCCTCGCTGTTAATTCCCTTTTTTCGAAGGCTCTTGCCGATCCGGTACTGCTCCTTTGATCCTCTGGGCTCGACCCGGGAGAGCTGGATGGCGAGGCGGTCGAAATCCGGCTGCCCGAGAGCGTCCAGCTCGCTTGTCTCCTTTCGCCAATAGGGCGTGAGCGCCCGATTGAGGGCCAGTGCCACCAGGTGGCAGGCGCTGTGGCCCAGGCTCAGGGCATGGCGTGCCTCGGCATCCACTGTCAGTTCCACAGGCGAGCCAATGGCAAGGTGATGGGAACCGGCGAGGGGATGCACCACCACGAAAGCCCACCCATCAGCCCCTCGCTTGACCGGAATCTCCGTATCCATGAACAGCTCGCCCTCGGGACTGATGGCGCCCATGCGGCAGGGGCCCACGGCCGCTTCCCCCCCTTCCCAGCGCACTGTGCCCACGTCACCGGGTTGATCGGGCCAGAGGTGGCTCTGGGGATGAAAGGGGGTGAGGTCGGTGACCAGCAGGGTCGGATCCCCCTGTTTGCAACAGACGACGCTGGCCTGTTCCTGATGGTGGCCTAGTACGAAGCTGGCTCGGGTATGTTCCATGGCGGGCTCCCGCAACGAGATGATGAGAAGGGAAAGGGGCAGCATACGCGAAAGTGCGAAGAGGCTCATCAACCCGGGTCAATGAGCCTCAAGATGGCGTTAGAGGGTGGTGACCAGCAGATAGGCATTGAGGCCGATCACTAGGGCGACGATGAGGCGCCCCGCGGCCTGGGTGACGGGGTGATTGCGATGTGCCCCCATCAGGGCGCGATCACCGGTCAGGATCAGCAGCGGAATAAGAGCGAGGGCGATGCCGAAGCTCAGCACTACCTGGCTCAGTACCAGAATTTCCGTGGTGTTGAGGCCCATGGCGATCACCACGAAGGCGGGAGCCATGGTGATGGCTCGGCGCAGCCAGAGCGGAATGGTGAAGCGCACGAAGCCCTGCATCACCACTTGCCCCGCCAGCGTTCCCACCACGGTGGAGGAGATGCCGGAGGCGACCAGGGAGAGGCCGAACAGGGTGGCGGCTGCCGGGCCCAGCAGGGGCGTGAGGGTCTGGTAGGCCGTTTCCAGCTCGGCCACCTGCTGATTGCCGGAGCTGTGGAAGGCGGCAGCCGCCATGGCCATCATGGCCAGGTTGACGAAGCCGGCGATGGTCATGGCGATGGCCACGTCGACCCGGGTGCTGTGCAGCCGCTGGGGGACCGAGCCCTGATCCTGGGTGTGCTGGGTCAGTGCCGAGTGCAGGTAGATGACGTGGGGCATCACGGTGGCACCAAGCACGCCGGCCGCCAGATAGACGGCGTCACTGTTGGGCAGGCCGGGGAAGAGTGCCCCTTCCAGCAGACTCGGCAGATGGGGGCGCGAGAACACCAGCTCGACGATGTAGGCGGCGGCCACGAACAGCAGCAGGCCCCCCACCACGAACTCCAGCGGCTTCTGGCCGCGGGATTGCAACATCAGGATCCCCCAGGTGACCACCGCGGTGATGCAGGCACCTTCCAGCAGGGTGATGCCGAGCAGCAGCTTGAAGCCGACCGCAGCGCCGATGAACTCGGCGAGATCGGTGGCCATGGCGATGATCTCGGCCTGCACCCAATAGGCCCAGACTGCGGGCCTGGGCAGGCGATCACGAATGTGTTCCGCCAGGTTCTTGCCAGTGACGATACCGAGCTTGGCCGAGAGGGTCTGCACCAGCATGGCCATCAGATTGGCCCACACCACTACCCACAGCAGTTGATAGCCGAAGGTGGAGCCGGCCTGGATATTGGTCGCAAAATTGCCCGGGTCGATATAACCGATGGCGGCGATGAAGGCGGGGCCGAGCAGGGTCAGCTTGAATTTGCGGGCCTGGATGGCCGTGGTGAGCGCAGGTTGCATACTGTCATCCTCCGTGGGGATATGAGGAGAGTATGGATCTAAATGATAATTGTTATCAATTAAAGTTTTGTATCGGGCTCATCGAGAAAAACATCTCGCTTCGCCAGTTGCAGTGGGAGAGGTGATTTCGTACAATACGCCGCCCTAGAAAGCAGCGTCTAAACATCACTATGTTCCTTGCCTCCGAGGTCTGGCTGCACCTGGGCGGAGGCTGAATTAATCCGTAAGGAGCTAAAATGCGTCATTACGAAATCGTCTTCATGGTTCATCCGGACCAGAGCGAGCAAGTACCTGGCATGATCGAGCGTTACACCGGCGCTATCACCACCGCTGGTGGTACCATTCATCGCCTGGAAGATTGGGGCCGTCGTCAACTGGCTTACCCGATCGACAAGCTGCACAAGGCTCACTACGTTCTGATGAACGTAGAAGCTGAACAGGCCGTTATCGATGAGCTGGAAACCAACTTCCGCTTCAACGATGCCGTTATCCGCAACATGATCATGCGCACCAAGCACGCCGTGACTGAAGTTTCTCCGATGGCCAAGGCCAAGGAAGAGCGCTTCACCCGTCGTGACGACGAGCGTCGCGAAGATGCTGTTGAAGCGTCTTCCGAAGAGTAATTCTTAGATCACCGCATTAGAGGATAAAGGCCATGGCACGTTATTTCCGTCGTCGTAAGTTCTGCCGCTTCACCGCCGAGAACGTTACCGAGATCGACTACAAAGATATCGTTACTCTGAAAAACTACGTCACTGAATCTGGCAAGATCGTACCGAGCCGTATCACCGGTACCCGCGCCAAGTATCAGCGTCAGCTGGCACGCGCCATCAAGCGTGCTCGTTACCTGGCTCTGCTGCCGTACACCGATCTGCACAACAAGTAAGAATCGGCCCGGCGCTTACGCCTAACTCAACGAAATTTATAGAGGAAAGGTAATGCAAGTTATCCTGCTCGATAAGATCGCCAAACTGGGCGGTCTGGGTGACCAAGTTTCCGTAAAAGCTGGTTATGCCCGTAACTACCTGATCCCGCAAGGCAAAGCTGTTATGGCCACCAAGGCCAACATCGAAGCCTTCGGTGCTCGTCGCGCTGAGCTGGAAGCCAAACTGGCTGCCAACAAGGCTGCTGCCGAAGAGCGCGCTGCCAAGCTGGGTGAGCTGGCTGCCGTTGTCATCGCCTCCAAGTCTGGCGACGAAGGCAAGCTGTTCGGTTCCATCGGTACCCGTGACGTGGCTGAAGCCATCACTGCTGCCGGCGTAGCCGTTGCCAAGAGCGAAGTCCGCATGGGCAACGTTCTGCGTAACACCGGTGAGTACGAAGTTGTTGTTCAGCTGCACGCTGACGTCAAAGCAACCGTACAAATCCAGGTTGTTGCTCTGTAATAGCGTTCCGCTCTTGCAGAAAAACCCGCGCACATGCGCGGGTTTTTTATTTTCAGATCAAGGGGTAAAGTGAAGGTCTGTTCCTCTGGAGGAGAACCTTTATGGCTGCCTGGGTTGAAGGTCGGGTCATCGAGCGCATCGAGTGGACACCCACCCTGCTCTCCCTGCGTGTGGAGGCGGAACTTGCCCCCTACAAGGCGGGTCAATTCACCAAGCTGGCCCTGGAGCAGGGCGAGCGTCGAGTCCAGCGTGCCTACTCCTTCGTCAATCCTCCCGGCACGCCCTATCACGAATTCTATCTGGTGGAGATCCCCGGCGGTGAACTGAGCCCCTCTCTCGGTTCCCTGCAGGTGGGCGACGGCCTGCTGGTGCAGTCCCAGGCCACCGGTTTTCTGACCCTGGATGAGATTCCCCCGGGACGGGATCTCTGGCTGCTCTCAACCGGCACCGCCATCGGCCCCTTCCTCGCCATGCTGGCAGAAGGACAGGTCTTCGACCGCTTCGAGCATCTGGTGCTGGTACATGGGGTGAGAAAAGGGGAAGAGCTCAGCTATCAGCCGCTTATCGCCAGTTTTGCCGAGCAGCATGGCGAGCGTTTTCGCTATGTTCCCTTCGTCAGTCGTGAGACCTGGCCGGGGGCGATGGCAGGGCGTATCCCGGCAGCCATCGTCGATGGCAGCTTGCAGGCGAGGGTGGGGCTGAACTTCTCCCCCGAGTTGAGCCAGGTGATGATCTGCGGCAACCCCGCCATGGTGAAAGAGACTCAGCAGACCCTGCTCGGGCTGGGGCTTGCCAAGAACCTGCGTCGCGCCCCCGGCAATATCAGCATGGAAAACTACTGGTAGGGGACATGACTCCAGGGGCCGCAGGCCCCTCAACCATGTCCATGGGCATGCTGGTCAGTGTTTTTGGTGGCCGTTGCCGCCGTGCTTGTTCCTGGGCTTGTCATGGCCCTGACCCGGGTTGTTGCCACTGTGAATGCTGCGGTTGTAATGGTCGCGGTATTTTCCATCCATGTTGTCGCAGTTGAGCTGGATGCGGCTGGTCCGGGTGCTGACATCCAGGCAGTTGTGCTGCCACCACTCGTACTCCTTGTCGTCCCAATCCAGGCTTACCCGGCCCTGGTCGGTGGAGATCCGGATGTCGTCATCGTGTTTGGAAGGGGGGGCAGCAAAGGCCATTCCCTGAACCAGAAGCAGGGAGAGCAGCAGTGCGCCGCGGGAAGTCATGGTCATGTGGGTCATCGCATCAAGGCTCCTGTCAGGGGGATCATTGATCCAGTTGCGTGCTGATCTGGTTGGTGCTGGGGGGCTGGTTGCGCTGCGTCTCGTCCTCCAGACTGAGGTTGATCCTCTTGCAGTCGGCGGCGGCCGTGTCGCCGCTCCCGAGATCGAAGCAGTTGCTCTGGGACCAGTCAAACTGCGTGTCATTCCAGTCCAGATTGAAGGTCAGCGCATCCACGGAGAAGGTCTGGCTCCCTTCGTCCTGTGCCAGGGCGCTACCGGTTATCAGAAAAAGAGAGAGCAACAAAGCCGTCGTTCTGTTCATGATGTCCTCGAGTCGTGTTCGGTGGAAATGAGTGTAATGCGGCGGGCTTAACCCGAGCATAACCGCAGATGTCCTTCAGGTACGGGGTCGATTGTAGTGTTTTTCTGCTGCCGATTTGCACGTTTTGGTCGCACTCTGGGCAGCTGATCGTCCATCGGCGGGAATTCGGGGATTTGCCCTTCTCTCCGGGGGAGTGGTGACTATAATCGGCAGCCAACTTTTCCTGCAGATGTTTCCCGTTTCATCATGACTACTCAGGCTTGCGCCGCATTGCGTTACCCCAAGGGATGGTTCGCCCTCACGACTGTCTACAGTTTTACCGGGCTGGCCATTCTGGCTTCCATCGTCTTCTCCCTGCTGCTGTTTCTCTCCATCGACGAAAACCCCCTGATGAAGTGGCTGTTCGGCGGGCTGGCCGCCATCTCCATCGGGGGCAGTATCGGCGGCATCAACAGCGCCACCAACACAATTCTGAGCCAGCAGGCGCGTCACGAGCGGGAGATAGCCCGTTTCGACGAGCAGATAGCCAGCATAGAGCGGCAGATCCAGCTCAACGAAGAGGCGGCCCGCAAATACATCGAGATGGCGCGTATCTCGAGCGGCGTCAGCGGTCTGCAGCAGGCCAACACCAAGCTCAGGCTGCGTCAGGACGAGCTGCGCCAGGAGCGGGACGCCAAGCCGCTGGGGGAGCAGTCCTCCATGCTGGGGCTGATGAGCAGTCTGGCGGACGGGGTGGGCATGAGCATCGGCCAGGTGCAGTTCCTGCTGGTCTGCTTCCTGTCTATCCTGCTCGATGCATTTGGTGCCTTTTTCGTCAGCCTGATCGGTGAGGAGAACCGCTTCCGCCGTCAATGGATGTGGCAACGGGAGAAGGCGCAAGCCGAGGCCCGGGTCGCAGTGCCGACCCCGGAGCCGCCAGCCATCAGCAGACCCATGCCCGAGCCAGCCGTGGTCGCCCAGGTGCGCGGCGCGCTGGAGAGCGGCGAGCTCAAATGCAGCAAACGCAAGGTGGCAGAGGCATTGTCACTGTCTCTGGAGGAGGTGGACCGGGTGTTCCAGCATCTGCTGGCGCAGGGCGTGCTGGGGCAGGGCAGCAACCGTCACTACCATCTTAGTGCCGAGCAGGGGTGATCCGGCTCAGTCTAACCAGATAAGACCCTCATAGGGTTGCTGTCTGAGAGAGGCGAGGCGGCTATCCAGGTTGCCTGCATGGATTTCCAGTCGGTGCCCGTCGGGATCCAGCAGATAGAGTGAATCCCCTTCGCTGCTGTTCTTCTTCCACTCCATGACGCCCGCCGCGCGCAGACGGGCGCAGAAGGCTGGAAACTGTTCAGGCGAGATGCCAAACGCGACATGGCTGTAATCTCTGGCCGGTTGGGGGGGATCGCAGGAGAGACAGAGCCAGAGATCGTCGAGGGTGAGATAGGCTCCCCGTGCCCATCTCACCCTGGGGCGACATCCCAGCAAGTCGACATAAAAGGCAACGCTTCTGTCGAGATCGCCGGTTGCCAGCGTGAGATGGTTCAGTCCATGCAGCATCTTCTCTTCTTCCCCCTTGTCCCCGAACCCTAGTGAGTGAGCACCATCATCAGGCTGAGGAAGGCGGCCAGCCCGCCGCCGATGCCGATGATCCAGTAAAAGCCCTTGGCCCCCTGTTTGAGCGGGATGCGGAAGTAGAGCAGAAACGCCCACCACCCCAGGGCCAGCAACAGAGGAATAAGAAACATTCGAGCCATGGTGTCCTCGCTGTTATTCTGTTGACCCTTGATCAATCAACAGGATGGATTGTGCAATGACGCAGCTACAGATTACCGCATTCGGCGACCCCTCGGTACTCAGGCTCAACCCTTCCCTGGACAAGGTACCCGCAGAGGGAGAGGTCCGGGTGCGCATCTGCTTTGCGGGGGTCAACCCCATCGATGCCAAGACCCGGGCCGGTCTCGGCTGGGCGGCGGCCCAGAACAAGGACAACCTGCCCTGGACGCCGGGTTATGACGTCTCCGGTGTGGTGGAAAAGGTGGGGCCCGGCGTGACCTCCCTGGCCGAGGGGGAACTGGTGTGCGGCATGGTGGGCTTCCCCCTCGCCGCCGGTGCATATGCCGAATCCGTGGTGGCCCGCGAGGAGGAGCTGGTCAAGCTCGATGGGGTGAGCCTCAGGCAGGGAGCGGCCCTACCGCTGGCGGGTCTCACCGCCTGGCAGGGGCTGCTGGAGCACGGTGGCTTGCAGTCGGGGCAACGGGTACTGATCCTGGCCGGTGCCGGTGGCGTCGGCCACCTGGCGGTGCAGTTTGCCGCCGCCTATGGTGCCCACGTGGTTGCCACGGCAAGTGGCGACAATCACAGCTTCCTTCATAGTCTCGGGGCGAGCCGGATGGTGGATTACCACCAGGCCGGGTGGTGCACCGAAGCGATCACCGATGGTCCGTTCGATCTGGTGCTGGATCTGGTGGGGGGCGAGAGCGGCAAGGCGGCGCTGGCCTGCGTCAAGCCGGGCGGCCGTCTGGTGACGGTCCCCACCATCACGGCCCAGCAGATCAAGGACGCGGGGGCCGAGCTCGGCGTCGAGGTTGTCGGCATGCTGGTCCATCCCGATCGAACGCAGCTGACCCAGATGCTGACGCTGCTTCGCCAGGGGGAGGTGAAGATCACTGTCTCCGGTGAATACACGCTGGCAGAAGGGGCGCTGGCCCATCAGGCCATCGAGCAGGGCCATGTGCGCGGCAAGCTGTTGCTGCGCATGTCCGCCGCAGACGGCCAGCCCGGATGATAGACTTCACCGGGATGGGGCTGGGAGGGTTGTTTCTGAGCGCCTTCACCTCCGCCACCCTGTTGCCCGGCAGCTCGGAAGTGCTGCTGGGCGCCATGGCGGCCAAGGGGGAGTGGAGCATGACCAGCCTGCTTTTCTGGGCGACGCTGGGCAATACCCTGGGTTCCATGACCACCTGGTGGCTCGGCTGGCTCGCCACCCACAAGAAAAAACCGGAAGATTTTCAAGGCCGTGGGGAACAAAAAGCCCTTGGTTGGCTCAAACGTCATGGCCACTGGTGTCTGCTGCTTGCCTGGACGCCTGTGGTCGGCGATGGTCTCTGTCTGCTGGCTGGTTGGCTGCGCCTCTCCTTCTGGCGCTCCCTCATCTTGATCGGGCTCGGCAAATTGCTTCGTTATGCCCTGGTGTTTCTGCTGGCCAGTCAGATCTTCTAGCCCTTTTGTCACTCACGAGGTACCCGTGAACAAACTCATTCCATTAAGCATGCTGCTGGGCTTCTCCCTTCCCGTGCTGGCGGCCCCGACCCTGGTGTCCGAGCAGGTCAAGCAGGAGGGCAAGCTCGGCATTCCCTACCAGATGTACAAGCTGGACAACGGTTTGACCGTGATCCTGGCCCCCGACCACTCCGATCCCCTGGTGCATCTGGATGTCACCTATCATGTCGGCTCCTCCCGGGAAACCGTGGGCAAGTCGGGCTTTGCCCACTTCTTCGAGCACATGATGTTCCAGGGCTCCAAGCACGTTGGTGATCAGGAACACATGCGGATCATCAACGAGGCGGGCGGTGACATGAACGGCACCACCAACAAGGACCGCACCAACTACTACGAAACCGTGCCGGCCAATCAGCTGGAGAAGGTGCTCTGGCTGGAGGCGGACCGCATGGGTTTCCTGCTCGATGCGGTGAGCCAGAAGAAGTTCGAGATCCAGCGCGCCACCGTCAAGAACGAACGGGCCCAGCGCATCGACAACCAGCCTTATGGCCTGGTGGGCGAGAAGGCGGGGGAGGCACTCTATCCGCGCACCCACCCCTACTCCTGGCAACCCATCGGTTATGTGGAGGATCTCGACCGGGTCGACGTCAACGACCTCAAGCAGTTCTTCCTGCGCTGGTACGGTCCCAACAACGCTACTCTGACCCTGGGCGGCGACTTTGATACCAAGCAGGCGCTGGCCTGGATTGAGCAGTACTTCGGTTCCATCCTGCGCGGTCCGGATGTGGCCGAACCGACGCCTCAGCCGGCCACCCTGCCGGCAACCCGCTACGTGACGCTGGAAGACAAGGTGCATCTACCGCTCCTGTATATCAGCTACCCGACCGTCTCCCTGGGTGACCCGCAGGAACCGGCGCTGGACATCTTTGCCGACGTGCTCGGCGGCTCCGCCAGCTCCATGCTCTACCAGGCCCTGGTCAAGACCGGCAAGGCCGTCGAGGTCGGTGCTTCCCACTCCTGCGAGGAGCTGGCCTGTACCCTGGCGATCTACGCCTACCCCAATCCGGCGGTGGACGGCAGCCTCAAGACCCTCAAGGGGGAAGTGGACAAGGTGATCGGCGACTTTGCCCAACGTGGCATCAAGCCGGCGGATCTGGAGAAGGCCATCAGCAGCTATCGCGCCGCCGCCATCTGGGGGCTCGACAGCATAGAGGGCAAGGTGAGCCAGCTCGCCATGGGCCAGGTGCTGGCCCGGGATCCCGACTATGTGTTCAAGAACCTGGATGCCATCGGCGCGGTCAAGGGGTCGGACGTCAAGGCCGCCTACGACCAGTTCATTGCGAACAAGCCTGCCGTGGTGCTGAGCGTGGTGCCCAAGGGCAAGGTGGACTGGCAGGCGGGCACACCGAACTTCACCCCCGCCGAGCGGGAGCTGCCGGACTACAGCAAGCACGGGGAGGTACTGGCCGAGCGACCGGTGAAAGACCACTTCGATCGCAGCGTGCAGCCCAAGTCCGGTGAGGCGGTCAGCGTCAAGGTGCCGGCCATCTGGCACGGCAAGCTGGACAAGGGCATCGAGATCATCGGCACCCACAGTGACGAGATCCCCGCGGTCTCCGTCATGATCGCCCTGCCGGGCGGCATCCGTGCCGAAGGCAAGGGAGAGCTGGGGCTCGCCAGCCTGACCGCCGCCATGCTGGAGCAGGGCACGGTGCGCCTCTCCGAGGCCGAGCTCAGCGACGAGCTGCAAAAACTCGGCGCCAGCATCAGCGTCTCCACCGCCCAGTACAACAACCTGATCACCATCAGCAGCCTGACCGACAAGCTGCCCCAGACCCTGGGCCTGGTGCGCGAGGTGTTGATGCGCCCCGGCCTGCGGGAGGCGGACTTCGAGCGGCTCAAGGCGCAGATGCTGCAAGGGATGAAGCAGAACGAGCAGCAGCCCGAGTGGCTGGCGGGTCAGGCGTTCCGTCAGCTGGTGTATGGCAAGGACAATCGCCTCGGCCAGCCCACCGACGGGGTGCTCACCGACGTGGAGAAGCTGACCCTGGCGGACGTGAAACGCTTCTACCAGGACTACTACAACCCGACCAATGCCAAGGTGGTGGTGGTGGGTGACGTGACCCAGGCACAAGTGGAGGATCAGCTCGGCTTCCTGACCCAGTGGAAGGGCGCGGCTCCGACCCTGGGGGATCTCAAGCCCAGGGGGGATCAGGCCAAGCCGGGCATCTACCTGGTGGACAAGCCGGGGGCGCCCCAGTCGGTGATCCGCATCGGTCGGCGCGCCATGGCGTTCGACACCACGGGAGACTACTTCGTCGCCAACCTGATGAACTTCAACCTGGGGGGCAACTTCAACAGCCGCATCAACCTCAACCTGCGGGAAGACAAGGGCTACACCTATGGCGCCAGCTCGGGCTTCCAGGCCAACCGCGAGGCGGGCGTGTTCGCCACCGGCGCCAATGTGCGGGCCGATGCGACCGTGGACGCCATCCGCCAGTTCCTCAAGGAGATGGACGGCTACCGTGCGAGCGGACCGACCCCGGTGGAGCTGGCCTACATGCGCAGCGCCGTCTCCCAGCAGGATGCCCTCTCCTACGAGACCCTGGGGCAGAAGGCGGGCTTCCTGCTGCAGATGATCATGTACGACCTGAAGCCGGACTATGTGCAGGCCCAGAGCAACCTGATCAAGACGGTGTCGTCCGAGACGCTCAAGGCGAGCGCGGCCCGCTGGCTCGACCCGGCCGACATGGTGATTGTGGTGGTGGGGGACAAGCAAAAGCTTGAAAAACCCCTGAGCGAGCTTCATCTTCCCATCTATCCACTGCAACTGCCCTGAGGGGCGCTGCAAAAATGAGTGCCGCCCCAGGTGGGGCGGCCATACATGAGCCGTGAATATGACCACTACTAGCTTGTCGCTCACCGAGTTGCTGGCTGCGCTGGGAACCCCGGAGCGCGTGACCGCCCTCAAGGGGATCCGGCGCGGGATCGAGCGTGAATGTCTGCGCATCACCCCGCAAGGGACCCTGGCCCAGACCGATCACCCCAGAAGCCTGGGGTCGGCCCTGACCCATGCCAACATCACCACCGACTACGCCGAGAGCCTGCTGGAGTTCATCACCCCGGCCACCGACTCCATCGAGAGCCTGATCGAGCAGCTCGGCGACATCCACCGCCACACCATTCACCACCTGGGAGAGGAGCGGATCTGGCCCCTCTCCATGCCCTGCTTCGTCGGCGACGAGGAGAGCATCCGCCTGGCCCAGTACGGCAGCTCCAACATAGGCCGGATGAAGACCCTGTACCGTCAGGGGCTGAAGAACCGCTACGGCAGCCTGATGCAGGTGATCGCCGGGGTGCACTTCAACTTCTCCATGCCGGACAGCTTCTGGTGCGAATGGCAGGATCTGGTGTGCGAGGGCTGCTGCAGCCAGCGTTTCATCTCCGACAAATACATGGGGCTGATTCGCAACGTCTACCGCTTCGGCTGGCTGGTGCCCTATCTGTTTGGCGCCTCCCCGGCCATTTGCGACTCCTTCCTCAAGGGGCGCAAGAGCGACCTGCCGTTCCAGAAGACCGGCAAGGGCACCCTCTACCTGCCCTATGCCACGGCGCTGCGGCTGTCCGATCTCGGCTACACCAACAGCGCCCAGGCGGGGCTCAAGATCAGCCACGACAACCTGCCGGCCTATGTCAGCAGCCTACGCCGCGCCATCAACACCCATGACCCCGAGTTTGCCAAGATCGGCGTCAAGGTGAACGGCGAGTACCGCCAGCTCAACGACAACGTGCTGCAGCTGGAAAACGAGCTGTACGCCCCGATCCGGCCCAAGCGCACCCCACGCAGCGGCGAGAAGCCGTCGGATGCGCTGGAGCAGCGCGGCATCGAATACATAGAGCTGCGCACAGTGGACGTGAACCCCTTCACCCCGTTCGGCATCGAGGTGGATCAGATCCGCTTCTTCGATCTCTTCCTGGTCTGGTGCCTGCTGCGCCCGTCCCCCGTGCTGGGTGACGAGGAGATTGCCCGCAATCGCCGCAACCAGAACAAGGTGGTGCTGGAGGGGCGCCGCCCCGGCCTCGAGCTGGAGGACGAGCAGGGCAACCCCATCGGCCTCAAGGAGTACGGCCTCAAGCTGTTCGACGAGCTGGGCCAGGTGGCCGAGCTGCTGGATCGCTGCTGCGGTCGCAACCGCTACCGCGAGACGCTGGCCATGCACCGCGAGAAGCTGCTCGACCCCGAGCTGACCTACTCCGCCCGCCTGCTCAAGCAGTTGCTGGAAAGCGGTCAGGACAACGGCTGCTTCGGCGACGAGCTGGCGAGCCGCTACCGGGAAGAGATGCTGGCCGGCGAACTGCAGTACTGGGACCAGGCCTACTTCGCCGGCGAGGCGCGGGAGTCGCTGGCCAAGCAGCGGGAGCGTGAGCGCAGCGACAGCCTGTCGTTCGACGACTTCCTGGCCGACTATTTCGGTACCCGGCAGACCACCTGAGGATCCACCCCCGTTGACGCGAGCCGCTCCCTTGAGCGGCTTTTTCATGGGGGCTCAGAGGGATGGCCGCGGTGGCCGGAGATAAAAAAACGGCCCCGAAGGGCCGTTTTGCATGGGGCGTTTCCTCGGTCAGAGGATGAGGCCGCCGAAGAAGAAGCCCAGGGCCACTGCCATGGCGATGGTGGCCACACCCGGGATGAAGAAGGGGTGGTTGAACACGGCCTTGCCGATGCGGGTAGAGCCGGTGTCGTCCATCTCGACCGCGGCCAGCAGGGTCGGGTAGGTCGGCAGCACGAACAGGGCGCTCACGGCGGCGAAGGAGGCGATGGCCGCCAGCGGGCTGACACCCAGTGCCAGGGCGGCAGGCATCAGGGCCTTGGTGGTGGCACCTTGCGAGTAGAGCAGCATGGAGGAGAAGAACAGCACCACGGCCAGCAGCCAGCTGTATTGGCTCAGCAGATCGCCAGCGAACGCCTGGATCTCCACCATGTTGCCCTTCACGAAGACGTTGCCCAGCCAGGCTACGCCCAGCACGCAGATACAGGCGGACATACCGGACTTGAAGGTCGGCATGTTGGTGATCTGGGCCGCGTCCAGTTTGCAGAACAGTACCATCAGGGTGGCGGCGGAGAGCATGATGCCCATGATGGCGCCATCGCGGGGGATCGGCGGATTGCTGATGAGGCCCACGTTGCCGGAGATGGCGGTGGCATAGGCCATCACGGCCACGATGGAGGCGACGAAGATGCCGACGGAGAGCTTGGCATAAGGCTTGATTTCAACCTGGCTGGTACCGCGCAGCTTGATGAGTCCCTTGGCTTTGCGCTCCAGATAGACTTCGTCCTGATCCAGCGGCTTGCCCAGCAGGTTGGCGATGAAGGCCCCCAGCAGACAGGCGATGAAGCTGGACGGGATGCAGATGGCCAGCAGGGTCAGGTAATCCACGCCAAGCGGCTCCAGCATGCCGGAGAAGGCGACCACGGCCGCCGAGATGGGGGAGGCGGTGATGGCAATCTGGGAGGCAACGACCGCGATGGAGAGCGGACGGGAGGGGCGAATGCCCTGCTCCTTGGCCACTTCGGCGATCACCGGCAGGGTGGAGAAGGCGGTGTGACCGGTACCGGCCAGCATGGTCATCAGGTAGGTGACGACCGGCGCGGCGAAGGTGATGTGCTTGGGATTCTTGCGCAGGGCTTTTTCGGCCAGGTGCACCAGATAATCCATCCCGCCGGCCAGCTGCATACAGGCGATGGCGCAGATGACGGACGCGATGATCATGATCACGTCCCACGGGAGATAAGTCACCAGCTGATCGCTCGGGATGGGCATGCCCAGCCCCCAGGTCAGCACCAGTACCCCCAGACCACCGGCAAAGCCGATACCGATGCTGCCTATCCGGGCCCCCAGATAGATAGCGGCGAGCACGACAAGTAACTCGATTCCAATCATAGCGAACACTCCATTTTCCAGTTTTTTTAGGTTTTATTAGGCTGAAAAGCCAATTCCCGATGGGGCTGTGGGGAGACCGCTCGGGAATTGACTTTAAATGGGCCGGGATAACCCCGGCCCATCTGCTCGCTTATACGGTGGCTTCGCGGGTGTAACGCTTGGCTTTGTATTGCGGGTTCATCAGGTTCTCGATGGAGAGGATCTCGTCCAGCTGTTCGGCGGTCAGCAGGCCGCGTTCCAGCACGACTTCGCGGACGTTCTTGCCGGTCTGGGCACAGATCTTGCCGACGATGTCGCCTTCATGGTGACCGATGAAGGGGTTCAGGTAGGTCACGATGCCGATGGAGTTCAGCACGTGGTTCATGCAGATGTCCGGGTTGGCGGTGATGCCTTCCACGCACTTCTCGCGCAGGGAGATGCAGGCTTTTTCCATCAGGCTCAGGGATTCGAACATGGCCTGACCAATCACCGGCTCCATGACGTTCAGCTGCAGCTGACCGGCCTCGGCGGCGAAGGTGATGGTGACGTCGTTGCCGAATACCTTGAAGCAGGACTGGTTGACCACTTCCGGAATGACCGGGTTGACCTTGGCCGGCATGATGGAGGAGCCAGCCTGCATTTCCGGCAGGTTGATCTCTTTGAGCGCGGTGCGCGGGCCGGAGGAGAGCAGACGCAAGTCATTACAGATCTTGGAGAGCTTCATGGCCAGACGCTTGACCGCACCGTGCAGCATCACATAGGCGCCACAGTCGGAGGTCGCTTCGATGAGGTCCTCTGCCGGCACGTAGGCACGACCGGTGATCTCGGCCAGACGCTTGATGGCAAGACCGGAGTACTCGGGCGGGGTGTTCAGACCGGTACCGATGGCGGTGGCGCCCAGGTTCACTTCCAGCAGCAGCTCCTGGCAACGCTTGATGGATTTGATCTCTTCACGCAGGGTGACGGCGAAGGCGTGGAACTCCTGACCCAGGGTCATGGGCACGGCGTCCTGCAACTGGGTACGGCCCATTTTCAGGATATGTTTGAATTCCTTGGCTTTGACATCGAAGGCGGCGATGAGGGCTTCCAGAGCGTGCAGGGTGGTGTCGGTGCTGTTGACCACGGCCACGCGGAAACCGGTGGGGTAGGCATCGTTGGTGGACTGGCACTTGTTGACGTGATCGTTGGGGTTGATGACGTCGTAGCGACCCTTTTCAAGTCCCATCAGCTCGAGGGCGATGTTGGCCAGCACTTCGTTGGTGTTCATGTTGACGGAGGTACCGGCGCCGCCCTGATAGACATCGACCGGGAACTGGTCGAAGCACTTGCCAGTGTTCAGCATCAGGTCGCAGGCTTCGACAATCTTGTCTGCGATCTCGGGACGGATGGTGCCCAGTTCACCGTTGGCCAGTGCAGCAGCCTTCTTGGTCAGGACCATGCCACGAACAAACTCGGGAACGTCAGAAATCTTCTGAGTGCTGATCTTGAAGTTTTCAACAGCGCGCAGGGTGTGCACGCCGTAGTAGAGGTCGTTGGAAACTTCTTTGGTGCCCAGCAGGTCTTCTTCAATGCGGACGTTCTTGATGTCGCTCATTGTTATGCCTCAGAAATCAAATAAATGGAAACGATCCTCACCGAGTGGTCGCGATTTCCCTACGCACATTTCATCCTGAAGCACCACACATCGGGTGGGGCAGTTGGGAGCCAGTTGCTCCCTGTGCAATGACTGGTGTTGATGTTACCCCAATTGAGGTATCCGGTATTAGACCTGGATCACTAAATTTGAGGCAACCTCAAATTTCTTGTGGTCATTAAACAGATATTGCAATCGGGCGATTAACTTTGACAGAACAACCACCTCAATCCCAGTTGGGCGGACAAATATTTATCCGTATTCCGGGGCCTGCGGCAGGAGAGGCTTGAAAAATGATCAACCAGCCCCATGTTAATGTCAGAAGACCTGAACCCGGCGCATCAGCATCAGCGTTGTGCGGCTGCCGACCGGACACCCCGGGTCCATTCATTCATCGCTCCGAGGTTGCTATGGGCAAGTTGTTACTGTTGTTGGTCGGGCTGGTATTGCTGGAGCTCACCGTCATGATCAAGGTGGGCTCCGTGATCGGGGCCTTGCCGACCGTTGGCTTGCTGGTGCTGACCGCCGTGCTGGGATCGTCGCTGGTGCGCAGCGAGGGGATCAAGACCCTGCTCACTGCCCAGCAGAAGATGCAGCTGGGGGAGATGCCCGGCCGCGAGGTGATGGGTGGCATGATGCTGGCGCTGGCGGGCTTGCTGCTGATTATCCCGGGATTTGTAAGCGATATTGTCGGCATCCTGCTGCTGCAGCCCTGGCTGCGCAACATGCTGGCCGACAAGCTGATTGGCAGCAATCAGTTCAGGATGCAGATGGGGGGTTTCCAGGCTCGCCAGCAGCCGTTTGAACCAGGCCCGGGCGATGACAGACCCGGACAATCCCCGCGAGGGGGTGGCAATACCATCGAAGGGGAGTTCGAACGCAAAGAGTAATCGCGAGCCTCGGGCTGTGCCGTCAGGATCTCCCCTGA
The DNA here is from genome assembly GCF_002919855.1 of Aeromonas sp. ASNIH8. Lineage (NCBI taxonomy): Bacteria > Pseudomonadati > Pseudomonadota > Gammaproteobacteria > Aeromonadales > Aeromonadaceae > Aeromonas > Aeromonas sp. ASNIH8. The sequence goes on from NZ_PQLN01000043.1 coordinate 26,283, forward strand.
TGGCACAGCCGCTCGAATCTGTGGCGGGCATACCCCCATGCCAGCAATCCGGCGGCCAGGTTCGCCAGCAGCATCCCCAGATAAATCCCCTGTTCTCCCCCCAGTTTTGCCCCCAGCCAGGCCCCTGGCAGCAAGAAGACAAACAGTCTGATGCCGTTTATCAGCAGTGACACCGCCGATGCCCTGACGCCGTTGAGGGCCGAGGCCAGCAGCATCACCATGCCCTGAAAACCGTAGCCAATGGGGACCAGATGCAGATAGAGCACGATGAGTCGCACCACTTGCGGATGATCGCTGAACAGATCGGCGATGAAGGGGGCGAGAAGCCAGGTCAGCACGTAGACCCCAAGCTGGAACAGCAGGGCGAAGCGCATGCAGAGCAGCAGGGCGGCCTTGGCTCGGGCCGGATTCCCGGCGCCGCAGTTCTGCGAGATGAAGGGGGCCAGCACGGAAGAGAGCGCCATCATCACGATGAGCAGCAAGGCCTCGACCCGGGATGCCGCGCCGTAGGCGGCGACCACCTCGGTTCCCAGCCCGGCGAAAATGATCATCAACACGGCGTTGGCCAGTGGGTTGAGCATGTTGGTAAACGATGCGGGCACAGCCACATGGAGCAGGGCGCGCCAGTGGGCCAGCAACTGCCGGCGCGGGGAGAGGCGCCAGCGCAGCAGGCCCTCGCGGTGGCGCAATATATAGAGGCTGACCAGCATGGCCATCAGCCAGGAGAGGGAAGTGGCGATGGCGGCTCCCCGAATGCCCCACTCGGGGAAGGGGCCCGGCCCGAAGATGAGCAGAGGATCCAGCACGCCGTTGACCAGACCGGCGACCCCCATCACCAGACTGGGGGTCTTGGTATCCCCCGTGGTCCGGATGGCCGCATTGCCGACCATGGGCACGACCAGCATGGGGACGGTCAGATACCAGATGAGCATGTAGTCGTGGATGAGGGAGATGAGCTCGGGGCTGGCCCCCAGCAGGGTGAACAGAGGGGTAATGGTCATTGCCCCCAGTCCGGCAAGCAGACTCACCAGGATGACGGCGAGGAACAGGCAGTCTGTGGTGATGCGGGCAGCCTCGTCATGGCGACCCTGCCCCAGGGCATGACCGAGCAGGGCGCACAGGCCCGCTCCCAGCCCCATGGTCAGGGAGGTGACGACAAAGGTGACCGGGAAGGTGAAGCTGATGGCGGCCAGCGCCTGGGTACCCAGCATGCCGATGAAGAAGGTATCGACCAGGTTGAAGGCCAGGATGGCGATGATGCCCAGGATCATGGGGCCCGTCATGCGCAGCAGCATGGGCGTCATGGGGGCGGTCAGCATGGGGTTGGGTCGGCTCAAGGCAGAGTCTCTAGGTGCTTTGGGCCTGAATGCTGGCCGTCTCCATCCGCCTTCCTGATTGGGGATGGGTGATCCATCGAAGGTGTTCATAGTACGTGAAAATATTTTTTTTGTATTTGCCCTTGAAGGGCTAGCCCTGTTGCCCCAGATCAGGGGCATGACAAATTTGGCCGATTGCGGCCATTCCTCAAGCAACACAGAGACTCATTTTGGGAGAGTTATCGATGAAAATTCGTCCACTGCACGACCGCGTCATCATCAAGCGCATCGAAGCTGAAGCCAAATCCGCTGGCGGCATCGTCTTGACTGGCACTGCGGCCCAGAAGTCCACCCGTGGTGAAGTTCTTGCCGTGGGGACTGGTCGAATTCTGGACAATGGGGATGTCAAAGCACTGGCCGTCAAGGTGGGTGACAAGGTGATCTTCAACGAAGGCTACGGCGTGAAGACCGAAAAGCTGGATGGCCAGGACGTACTGATCCTGTCCGAGACCGACATCCTGGCGATTGTCGAAGAGTAATCACCCTCCCTCTTTTCCCGAATTGATTTAAGGATTGAAGAACATGGCAGCTAAAGAAGTTAAGTTTGGCAACGAAGCTCGCATCAAAATGCTGGAAGGCGTCAACATCCTGGCCGATGCCGTCAAGGTGACCCTGGGCCCGAAAGGTCGCAACGTGGTGCTGGACAAGTCCTTCGGCGCCCCGACCATCACCAAGGATGGCGTCTCCGTTGCCCGTGAAATCGAACTGGAAGACAAGTTCCAGAACATGGGTGCCCAGATGGTCAAGGAAGTCGCTTCCAAGGCCAATGACGCCGCCGGTGACGGTACCACCACTGCCACCGTACTGGCTCAAGCCATCGTCAACGAAGGCCTGAAGGCCGTTGCTGCCGGCATGAACCCCATGGATCTGAAGCGTGGTATCGACAAGGCCGTTGTGGCTGCCGTTGCCGAGTTGCAAGCTCTGTCCACTCCCTGCGCCGACAACAATGCCATCGCCCAGGTAGGCACCATCTCCGCCAACTCCGACGAGAAGGTCGGCAAGCTGATTGCCGAAGCCATGGACAAGGTCGGCCGTGACGGCGTCATCACCGTGGAAGACGGTCAGGGCCTGGACGACGAGCTGGCGGTGGTAGAAGGCATGCAGTTCGACCGCGGCTACCTCTCCCCTTACTTCGTGAACAAGCCGGAAACCGGCTCCGTCGAGCTGGATGATCCCTTCATCCTGCTGGTGGACAAGAAAGTCTCCAACATCCGCGAAATGCTGCCGGTGCTGGAAGGTGTGGCCAAGGCGGGCAAACCGCTGATCATCGTGGCCGAAGACGTGGAAGGCGAAGCGCTGGCGACCCTGGTGGTCAACACCATGCGTGGCATCGTGAAAGTGGCCGCCGTCAAGGCGCCGGGCTTCGGTGATCGCCGCAAGGCCATGCTGCAGGATATCGCCATCCTGACCGGTGGTACCGTGATCTCCGAAGAAGTGGGTATGGAGCTGGAAAAAGCGACCCTGGAAGATCTGGGCCGTGCCAAGCGTATCGTCATCACCAAAGAGAACACCACCATCATCGATGGTGTGGGTGATGCCGCCCTGATCGAAAGCCGTGTGGCCCAGATCCGTCAGCAGATCGAAGAGACCTCTTCCGATTACGACCGTGAGAAGCTGCAAGAGCGCGTGGCCAAGCTGGCCGGCGGTGTTGCCGTGATCAAGGTGGGTGCTGCCACTGAAGTTGAAATGAAAGAGAAGAAAGCCCGTGTTGACGATGCCCTGCACGCCACTCGCGCAGCCGTGGAAGAAGGCGTGGTTGCCGGTGGTGGTGTAGCGCTGGTGCGCGTTGCTGCCAAGCTGGCCTCTCTGCGTGGTGACAACGAAGACCAGAATGTCGGCATCAAGGTTGCCCTGCGCGCCATGGAAGCCCCGCTGCGTCAAATCGTCATCAACGCCGGCGAAGAAGCCTCTGTCATCGCCAATGCCGTGAAGAACGGTGAAGGCAACTACGGTTACAACGCCTACACCGAACAGTACGGCGACATGCTGGCCATGGGTATCCTGGATCCGACCAAGGTAACCCGTTCTGCCCTGCAGTTCGCCTCGTCCGTCGCTGGCCTGATGATCACCACAGAGTGCATGATCTCCGAGCTGCCGAAGAAAGATGCACCTGCCATGCCTGATATGGGTGGCATGGGCGGTATGGGTATGATGTAATCCCGTCAAGTCGTCAAACGGCTCGCTTTTGCGGCAATGCTGTTCACTTAAGAGAATTTGAGTTCCAGTCCACGTAGTATCAGGACAAAAAAGCGAGGGAGGCATGATGCCTCCCTCTTTCTATTGCAAGCCCCGCTGGATAAAGGCTGGAGGAAGATCGACTGGACACAGCCTTGCCCCCTCAACTCAAATCCAATTTATGAATAATCAGTCAAAAAAGTGCTTATCTGAACAGCATTGCGCTTTTGCGGGCCGTTTTTTTTAGTGCTACTAAGCTGAAGTTGTTGATAGTGAAATGATCTGAGGTGAACATGCGATACTTAGGGCTTCTCCCGTTACTCCTTTCCCTGGCCTTGCCGGGCATGGCGCAGGCGACACCACAGGGGCCGGTCATTCTCAAGGTGACGGGGAATCTGGACCCTGCCGATCCGGCAGATGGAGAGGTGCTGTTCGATATGGCCATGATCCAGGCACTGCCGCAGCATGAGGTGGTGACGAGCAATCCCTGGGTGGACAAACCGCACAAATACGTGGGGCCGAAACTGGCGGACGTGCTGACTGAGGTGAAGGCCAACGGCAAGAGCATCACGCTCACCGCCCTGAACAGTTTCCAGATCCGGATCAACTGGGATAAGGTCAAGCAATACGATCCTATCCTGGCCTGGCAGGATGACGGGATGACCATGCGGGTGCGTGACAAGGGGCCGCTCTGGTTTATCCTGCCACTGGATCAGCATCCCGAACTCAGGCGTTCCGAGTTCACCGACATGATGATCTGGCAACTGAGTGCGATCGACATTCAGCAGTAAAAACGGTGGTTTACGGGAGTACTGGGTGAAAGCGAAGACCAGGGCCTGGCCCTTACTCGGCGTTCTTTATCTATCCATTCTGTTGTTCACGGGTAGCACCCTCTATTGCCTGGTGCAGATACAAAATGCGACCCGGGTGATGGAGAAGTACACCTATGACGTCTCCTGGGCATTGATGCAGTTGCAGCTCGAGCTGGGCCGCTTTCTCAATGCCGTCGAGATTTACCACTATGGCGGCATAGACCAGGAAGCCCTGCTGCTCCGCTATGACATTCTCTGGAGTCGTACCCCCATTCTCCTGAGCGGCCAATTGAGAAAAAGCCTCGCGGACAATCCGAAGACGCTGCGGCTGGTGAAACTGACCGAAAGCAGTATCCGCAAGCTGGAGCCTGATTTGGTCAGGCTCAAACCGGGGACGCCGGATTACCAGCAAGTCATGATGACACTGGCGCCCTTGCAGGAACCCCTCTCTTACTCTCTTGCTTCCGTCATGCAGAACAACATCAACGTCTATACGGGCAACGACGCGCGTTTTGGCCAGTTGCGCAATGCCCTGCTGTTCATGGTGTCGGGGCTGGTGGTGTCCGTCATTCTGCTCAGCGGCCTGCTGGTGCGAGAAGCCAGGCGCCATTTCAGGACCGCTAGGATCGATCCCCTCACCGGGCTCGCCAACCGGCTGGCGCTGCTGGAAAAGATGGATGCCTATGTCACCCGTGACACCTCCTTCGGACTGGTGCTGGTCGACATCAACGACTTTCGCGATATCAACAGCAAGTTTGGCTACAACACAGGGGACCTCCTGCTGCAAGAGGTGGCAAAGCGGCTGCGTGCCCTGTGCGAAAACGGGGAGTGGGTGGCGCGTTTGGGGGGAGATCAGCTTGCCATGCTGCAACGGGAGGGGAGCGATCTTCGCCAGGTCAGGGAGCTCGTGGCCAGAGTGCTCCACTCCATCAAGCAAGACATCATCATCGACAACTACCCTTTCCGGCTTGAGGTCGGTATCGGTATCGCCTTCTTCCCGACCGACAGCAACCAGACCCAGGAGTTGCTCAGCCGGGCGGAGCAGGCCCTCTCTCACAGCCGCAAGACCCATGTTCCCTATGTCATCTATGACAGTTCCCTGCTCAACGAGACGGCCAGGCGCAAGCATCTTGCGTCTGACATGGTGATGGCGCTGGAGCACAATGCGCTCGAGCTCTATTACCAGCCCATCGTCAATCTGGAAAGTGGCCGCTGTGAAGCTGTGGAGGCGCTGCTGCGCTGGCGCCATCCCGAGCTTGGCTTTATCCCGCCCAACGAGGTGATCCAGGTGGCGGAAGAGTTCCAGCTGGCTGAGAAACTGGGTGGTTGGGTATTGAATACCGCATGTGAGCAACTGCATCAGTGGCAGCACCTGGGTTTGGTGGACTTGCAGATGTGCGTGAATATCTCCCCGGGCATGTACCAGCGCAACCTGCTGAAGCTGGTGGCCAGAGCGCTGATGGAGCACCATATTCCTGCGTCCAGCTTGGTGCTGGAGGTGACGGAAGACACCACCATGCGCGAGGTCAAGAACTCGCTGCAGTTGATGCAGGATCTCAGCCAGCAGGGGGTACATCTGGCCCTTGACGACTTCGGCACCGGCTACTCCTCCCTCAGCTATCTGCAGAAGCTTCCGGTGAGCAAGGTAAAGATAGACAGGTCCTTCATTCAGGGTATCGACACCTCGATCGAGGCGGCCGAACTGGTCGCCAACATCTGCCGTATGGGCTCCATGCTTGGCAAGAAACTGGTATGTGAAGGGATCGAGACCCAGGGGCAGCTCGATGTGCTGCGCTCATTGACCGACATACATCTGTATGGGCAGGGATATCTGTTCAGTCGCCCGGAGCATGCTGAAAAGGCCTATCAGACATTGCTGGAGATGGAAGAGCGCTGGTTGGCCCGGCGCTCGCCGGACAAGGCATATCTGCGTTGAACGATATGGCTCATGTGTCACCGGGCCCGGCCGATAGTCTCTTGGCAGGAGGTACACAATGGATATTTCTAGTTCTGCAAATGCGTCGTTCGGTTCTGCACTGATGGTGGCCAGCCTGGCCAAAAAGCAGCAGACCCAGGAAGGCGAATCCGCACTGAAACTGCTGGAAACAGCAGCGCAATCCGCTCCGGCTGCGCCGACATCGGCCAGCGCTTCCCTCGGAAGCAATATCGATATCCGCGTCTGAGCGATAAAAAAGCCCCCATCTCTCGATGGGGGCTTTCTTTTTATTGGGCTGTTTTCTGCCAAGCTCAGACCGGGAAAGGGGCCGGTGCCTCGAAGGTCATCCGCTCGCCGCTTCTGGGGTGGCTGATGGTCAGGCTGGCCGCATGAAGATAAAGGTGCGGTGCAGCCGCCAGCGCATCCGGGTTGGCGTAGAGGTTGTCGCCGAGGATGGGGTGACCCAGCTCCAGCATGTGTACCCGCAACTGATGGGAGCGACCGGTAATCGGGGTCAGCTTGATCAGGCTGTTGCCGTCCTCCACCTTCAGTTTCTGCCACAGGGTGAGGGCATGACGCCCCTCCTCAAAATCCACCTTCTGCTTCGGCCGGTTGGGCCAGTCGACGCAGAGCGGCAGATCCACTTCGCCCGCATCCAGCTCCGGTTCACCCCACACCCAGGCGAGGTAGTGTTTCTCGGTCTCCCGCTCGCGGAATTGCCGGCTCAGCTCCCGGTGGGAGTTGGGGGTGAGCGGGATCACCAGCACACCGGTGGTCGCCATGTCGAGGCGATGGGCTGCTGCCGCCTTGGGGTGCTGCTGCTTGACCCGATGGAGCACGCTGTCTTCATTCTCGGGGCCGCGCCCGGGGACGCTCAGCAGGCCAGTGGGCTTGTTGACCACCATGATGTCCTTGTCCTTGAACAGGATATCGAGCCAGGGTTCCAGGGGCGGGGAGTATACAAACATAGCGTCTCGCATCTTGGGTCAAAGCGGGGGCAAGCCCCCATCAGTTATGGGTTACCACGATAAAAGTGCATGGCAGCCAACTCGCGTTGGGCCTGGCCATTATCAACCAGATGATGCCTGCACCGTTTTGTCAGTTATGGGGAACCACGATCAAAAGTGCATGGCATCCAGCCTGAGTTGGGTCTGGTCGTTAGCAACCAGATGATGCCTGCACCGTTTTATCAGTTATGGGTAACCACAATAAAGCGGATGGCATCCAGCTTGAGCTGGGTCTGGTCGATCAGGTGGTGCAATTCTGCCTGCAGATTGCGCAGATATTCCAGCTCGCTGTCGCGCACATTCGGGTTGACCGCCTTGAGTGCCTCCAGCCTGTCCAGATCCTGTTGCAGGGTCTGCGCCATCTGGGCACGGGCCTTGTCTACAATCCCGGCTTTCAGTTCGTTGGCAATGACCTCGCCCTTGCCAATCAGGCCGTGGATCACCGGCTGGGATGCAGTCACCAGCTTGCTGCCAAGGTGGCGGTTGACCGGTGTCAGCTGGCGGTTGAAGGCATCAAACGCCACTTTCTCGCCCAGATTCTGGCCGTTCTTGTCCATCAGCAGACGGATCGGCGTCGGCGGCATGAAGCGGTAGAGCTGGGGATGAGCCGCGGACTCGGCAACGAAGATCAGCTCAAGCAGGATGGAGCCAACCGGCAGCGCCTTGTTCTTGAGCAGTGCCACCGAGGTGGCACCGATCTCGGAACCCAGGATCAGGTCGATACCGCCGCGCATCATGGGATGATCCCAGGAGAGCAGCGCCATGTCATCCCGCGACAGGGCGGTGTTGCGATCGAAGGTGATGGTCATGCCGTCTTGCGGCAGGCCCGGGAAGCTCGGCACCAGCATGTGATCCCCGGGAGTCAGCACCAGCGCATTTTCACCGCGATCATCCTGGTTGACGCCGATCTCGTCGAACATCTTGAGGGCGAAGGAGATCATGCCGGTGTCGTCATCTTCGGCGGCGAGCTTGTCGACCAACTGCTGGGCGGCGGTGCCACCGCTGGAGTGGATTTCCAGCAGGCGATCGCGACCCTGTTCCAGCCGGGCCTTGAGCGGCTCGTGCAGTTCGCGGGTCTTGGCCAGCAGGGCGTCGAGGGGGCCCTGCTCGCCGGTGTTGGCGGCCAGCAGCTCGAACAGCTCGTCACGTACCGCTTCGAACACCGGGCGGGCCGTCGGGCAGGTCTGCTCGAATGCATCCAGACCATCGTGATACCAGAGTTGCAGGGCGCGCTGGGCAGTCCCTTCCAGATAGGGAACGTGGATCTCGACGGTATTCTGCTGACCGATACGATCCAGTCGGCCGATACGCTGTTCCAGTAGATCCGGGTTGAGTGGCAGATCGAACAGCATCAGATGGCTGGCAAACTGGAAGTTGCGACCTTCTGAGCCGATCTCGGAGCAGAGCAGCACCTGAGCGCCCCCCTCAGCTTGAGCGAAATAGGCGGAGGCCTTGTCCCGCTCGAGGATCGACATCCCTTCGTGGAACACGGCGCCACGGATCCCTTCACGGGTGCGCAGCGCCTCTTCCAGGGCGATGGCGGTGGCTGCTTCGGAGCAGATCACCAGCACCTTCTGCTGACGGGCGGAGAGCAGCAGTTCCAGCAACCATTCGACGCGCGGGTCGAACTGGGTCCAGGTAGCGTTGTCGCCTTCGAACTGCTGGAAGATCTTCTCGGGATAGAGGTAGCGCAAGGCACGGGCCTGCAGATCGCCGCCATTGCCACCCATCATGCCCATCACCTTGATGGCGGTCTTGTACTGCTCCGGCAGCGGCATGGGGTAGACGTTGAGGTGGCGCTCCGGGAAGCCCTGAATATTGGCGCGGCTGTTACGGAACAGCACCCGGCCGGTGCCATGCTGGTCCAGCAGCTTGGCGACCGCCTGCTGGCGGGCGGCGGCATCGCTCAAGTCCAGCCCTTCCAGCTGGCTGGCGAGGATTTGTTTGGCTTCATCGCTCAGGGTCTCGCCATCCAGCAGCTCTTGTGCGGCGCTGGCGACCTGACCATAGGCCTGCTCCTCGGCGAGGAAGGCCTCGTAGTCGTAGAAACGCTCGGGATCGAGCAGGCGAAGACGGGCAAAGTGGCTCTGGTGGCCCAGCTGATCCGGAGTCGCGGTCAGCAGCAGCACGCCCGGTACTTGTTCGGCCAGCGCTTCCACCATTTCGTAGGCGCGGCTCGGTGCCTCCTCACTCCATTCCAGATGGTGCGCTTCGTCGACAACCAGCAGATCCCACTCGGCTTCCAGCACTTGTTCGAAGCGACGACGCTTCTTGCGCAGGAAGTCGAGGCTGCAGATCACCAGCTGTTCGGTCTCGAAGGGGTTCTCCGCATCGGCGAACGCCTCGATGCAGCGCTCCTCGTCAAACAGGGAGAAGTGCAGGTTGAAACGGCGCAGCATCTCGACCAGCCACTGGTGCTGGAGCGTTTCGGGCAGCAGGATCAGCACCCGATGGGCGCGGCCGGAGAGCAACTGCTGGTGAATGATCATGCCTGCTTCGATGGTCTTGCCCAGACCAACCTCGTCCGCCAGCAATACGCGCGGGGCGTAGCGGTGACCCACTTCATGGGCGATGTAGAGCTGGTGCGGGATCAGACTGACTTTCCCGCCAGCCAGGCCGCGAGTCGGGTTGCGGCGACGCTGGTGCTGGTTGACCAGCGCTTCGTAGCGCAGGGTAAAGCGGGACATCCGGTCAATCTGGCCGGCGAACAGGCGATCCTGCGGCTTGTTGAACTTGATGAAGTTGTTGAGAAACACTTCCTTGAGGGCAATCGGCTCACCATTGTCGGTGCGAACACCTACATATATAAGCAGGCCATCTTTCTCCTGCACTTCGTCGACCGTCATGGTCCAGTCTTCGTGGCTGGCTATCTGATCGCCCACATTGAAGCTGACCCGGGTGACCGGTGCCTCTTCTTTGGCATACATGCGGTTTTCACCGGTAGCCGGAAACAACAGGGTAACCATGCGTCCTTCAACAGCAACGACAGTCCCCAACCCCAGATCCGTCTCTGTATCACTAATCCAACGCTGGCCAAGTGCAAAAGGCATTAAACTCTCCAAAGCCCAAGAGTGTGAGAATCGCAAAGGGGCGCTATGTTACCCGAAGGCGGAAAGCCGATCATCATGGTTGTGCAGCAGGGGAAAGCCAAATCGATACAAGCTTGATCTGCCAACCTGCCAGCCTCAATACAGCATCCGGAATACCAATCTGCAGATCCTTTTCGTGCATTAATACATCACCGCGGTTGCTTTGTGAGCGGTTGAACGATGAAAGCCATCTTTTTGCAATTACCCCCTTGCCAGAACGAATTCGCTCCCTATAATGCGCCTCCATCGACAGGGCAAGCGGCAACGCAAACAAGCCTGTCGGTGCCTCGAAAAAGCCTCGTAAAATAAGGCTTGACTCGAGAAGGCGGTTGAGTAGAATGCCACTCCCGCAGCAGCCAAAAGCTGCGTCGCTCTTTAACAATTCCTGATTACCCATGACCCTCAGCCAGCTTCAAGAGCCGATATGGCATCGGAGGGCTTGCCACGACTGCATGCCCCAATTCAACCAACATGCTCTTGAGGTCAAAACGATGATTAAACCGGAAGCAGTATTCCGCAAGATGCCTTGGTAAATGCTTCGCTCCGAGCGTATGGCAACTGCCCCGCAGCGAGTTTTTCACATTTCCTATCATCGTGTTTACCCAGTTGAATGCCGGATGATCCAGCCAGTCCAGGTTGCCCCCGGTGACAACACCCAGGTGCTCACAATTGGCCTCCTTGACCGCTTTGAAACAGGCCAATCCATCGGATATCACCGCGCTACCACTGGCAATATGCCGTTTTGCCCAATCAGCAACGGACTTGGTTTTGAAACCATCGACCACCGTCATCCGCATCTTGATTGGATGTCCTTCCTTGTTCAGGGCCACTGCTGCCACAAACGGCGTCTTGCCTGCCGCGCCCCGACCCCGTTTGCCACCACGGTGCTCGCCACCCCAGTAGACATCATCGAGCTGAATGATGCCGCTGATGGGCTGCTTGTCATCGGACTCTTTCATGGCTTGCAGCAGCTTGTGCTTGAGCATCCAGGCGGTGTCATATTTGACGTCCAACTGGCGCTTTAGCTCCATCGCTGACAAGGCAGTTTTGGTCTGTGACAGCAGCTGAATCGCCAGAAACCACTTGGTCAGTGGGAGTTTTGTGTTTGCAAAAATCGTGTTTCCAGTCAATGACATCTGGTGACGGCAGTTATTGCATTGCAGCACGCGTGGCCGACTTTTCAGGCGACAGCAGGTCTTGTTGGCGCACTCAGGACAGATGAAACCGTTCGGAAAACGCCAAGC
>NZ_PQLN01000044.1:0-37794 GCF_002919855.1 Aeromonas sp. ASNIH8
GTCTCCCTCCCCTCCCTCTTTTCGCACGCGCCCGTGAACCAGCGCACACTTCTCTCCTGCCACATGAGCCGCTTGTTTCCTGCACAAAAATAAGCCGTGTCAACGGGGAAAAAACGAGCACGATCCAGCTCACATTATCGTTGCCACAGGGAGTGGCAAGGAGACTTTTTACTTTGTGAGAATTAACGCAACTTTATAATTTAAAAGGATTTAAAATGCATTTTGACGATAATGACGTACGCCGTGCAATTTTTACGATATCGACGAAATGAAGGGTTGTTGTTTTCCTGTTAATTCTGCTTTTCTAAGGGCGTTGGACGACACAACTACAAGGGTGCAAAACCTGACCAACAGCGAGGGCCGGTATCCAAGCATGCGATGTCGGTGCTCCATTCCAAAACCATGGAAGACCAATAAGAAAGGAAAAAATATGCTTGCCAAAGTATCCAAAATCGCAACCTCAGTCATGCTGGGAACTCTGCTTGCCGGTGCCACCGGCACAGCCATGGCCGCCGACAACAAGACGGTGCTGACACTGGTTGCCCAGCAGGAAACCGCATGGGTCAAGAACTTCAACCCCTTCCTGCAAGCGGGTCTGCTCCACACCACCCGTCACTTCATCTATGAGCCGCTGGTGATCTTCAACGATATGCAGGGTGGCAAACCCGTCTATCGTCTGGCCACCCACTACGCCTTCAGCGATGATCTGAAATCCGTCACCTTCGACCTGCGCGAAGGGGTCAAGTGGTCCGATGGTGAAGCCTTCACCGCCGACGACATCCTCTTCTCCTTCAACCTGGTCAAGGCCAACAAGGCGCTGGACGAGCGCTCCATCTGGACCCAGATCAAGGGTGTCGAGAAGCTGGGTGACCACAAGGTCAAATTCGACCTGGCCGAGATCAACACCAACGTGGTGAACGACTTGGTGCTGGTGCCCATCGTGCCGGAACACCAGTGGAAGTCGGTGAAAGACCCGGTGGCCTTCACCAACGACAAGCCGGTCGGGACCGGTCCCTTCACCGAAGTGGACAACTTCTCCGCCCAGCTCTACACCCAGTGCCGCAACCCGCACTACTGGGACAACGCCAGCCTCTCCATCGACTGCCTGCGCATGCCGCAGATGGCCACCAACGACCAGGTACTGGCCGCCGTGATGAAGGGTGACGTGGATTGGTTCGGCTCCTTCGTGCCGGACATCGAGCGTCTCTACGTCGGCAACGATCCCAAGAACAACAAGTATTGGTTCCCCGCCTCCGGCACAGTGGCGTTCAACGTCAACTTCCAGAGCAAGAACCCGGGCAACCACGAAGCCTTCAACGACATCAACTTCCGCCGCGCCTTCTCCATGGCCATGGACCGCCAGTCCATGGTGGACATCGCGGGCTACGGCTACCCCACCGTCAACGAGTACCCGTCAGGGCTTGGCAAGGCATTCGCCTCCTGGGACAACCCGGACGTCGAGAAGAAGTACGGCAAGTACAACAAGTTCGACCTGGAAGGGGCCAAGGCCCTGCTGAAACAGGCGGGCTACAAGGACTGTGACGGCGACAAGTTCCTCGACACCCCGAGCTGCAAGAAGATCGAGTTCAAGGTGCTGGTACCGAACGGCTGGACCGACTGGGTCAACACCGTCCAGATCGGGGTCGAAGGCCTGCAGGCCCTGGGCCTGAACGCCAAGACCGCCACCCCGGAAGCCACCGTCTGGACCGAGTCCCTGATCACCGGTGACTTCGACGTCGCCCTGCAGGGTTACTTTGCCGGTGCCAACCCGCACAAGTACTTCGAGACCGCCTTCCACTCCCGCAACATGGGTGAGCGCGGCAACCGCTTCGCGGCGCCCCGCTACAAGGATCCCGAACTCGACAAGCTGATCGACGACTTCACCCAGACCGCCGATGCGGCCAAGCAGAAGGAGATCATGTTCGCCATCCAGGAGCGTGTCGGGGCCAACCAGACCATCATCCCGGTGTTCAACAACCCGACCTGGTACGAATACAGCACCAAGCGCTTCAACGGCTGGTTCAGTGCCGACAACCCGGTCGCCAAGCCGCAGGTTCACCCGGACACCCCGGAGCGTCTGCTGCACGTGCTGTCACTCAAGCCAAACAGCTAATCACCCCGGCCCCCTGCGGGGGGCCCTCTTCCCCGCCATGTCTTCCATCCCCCGCACCTGCCGGGGTTGGGGGAGCTTTGCCCGGCGCGGGGCAGGCTTGCAGTAAAAGGTATCACCATGGGATTTATACTTAGACGCTTCTCCTTCTATCTGGTCGCCTTCCTGGTGGCCGCCACCATCAACTTCCTGCTACCCAGAGCCATGCCGGGGGACCCCGTCTCCGTCATGTTTGCCCGGGCCGGCGCCATGATGGAACCCGCCGCGCTGGAAGCCCTCAAAGCCACCTTCGGTTTCGTGGACGGCCCCATCGGCACCCAGTTTCTCACCTATGTGAAGAGCGTCTTCACCTGGGATCTCGGCACCTCGGTGCGCTACTACCCCCAACCGGTTGCCGACGTCCTCGGCCGCGCCATCGGCTGGACCCTGTTTCTGGTGGGCACCTCCACCATTCTGAGCTTCTCCATCGGCTCCATCGTCGGCATCTTCGCCGCCTGGTACCGGGGCGGACGCATGGACAGCATCCTCTCCCCGCTCACCCTGGTGATGCAGGCCATCCCCCCCGTGGTGGTCTCCCTGCTCGCCCTCTTCCTGTTCGGCGTGAGCCTCGGCTGGCTGCCCATCGGCTACGCCTACAGCCCCGAGATCCCCGCCGATTTTGGCTGGGAACACATCAAGAGCATCCTGCTGCACGCCATCATGCCGGTGGGCACCCTGGCCGCGGTGCAGGTAGGGGGCTTTCTCATCACCATGCGCAACAACATGATCAACCTCCTGGGCGAGGACTACATCACCATGGCCAAGGCCAAGGGGCTCTCCAGCAACCGGGTGATCTTCAACTACGGCGCCCGCAACGCCGTGCTGCCCAGCGTCACCGCCCTCTCCATGGCGCTCGGTTTCGTCATCGGCGGATCCCTCATCACCGAGGTAATCTTCAACTACCCCGGTCTGGGACTGACCCTCTATCAGGGCATCCTGGCACGTGACTACCCCCTCATCCAGGGGCAACTGCTCATCATGACCATCACCATGCTCAGCTTCAATTTCCTGGCGGACGTGCTCTACGTCTTCCTGGATCCCCGTCTGCGTACAGGAGGCAAATAAGATGCGTATGCCGACTATCTTGAAAATCCTGCTGGGCAACAAGAAGGCCGCCTTCGGCCTCGCCATCGTGGTCACCTTCGTGCTGATGGCCCTGTTCGCCCCGCTGCTCGCCAGCAACGAACCCACCAAGCGGGTCGCCCGCCCCCACCAGCCCCCCAGCGTGGAGCTGGTGATGGGTTCCAACCGCATGGGCCACGATCTCTGGGCCCAGTTCACCAACGGCGCCCGCATCTCCCTGATGGTGGGCTTCGGGGCAGGCCTGCTGGTGTGCGCCCTGGCCATCACGGTGGGCATCACCGCCGGCTACTTCGGCGGCGTGGTGGACGAGTGCCTCACCTTCCTGATGAACGTGGTGCTGGTGATCCCGAACCTCCCCCTGTTGCTGGTGCTGGCAAGCTTCATCGGAGAGGCCTCCCCCATGGTGATCGCCCTCATCATAGGGTTGACCTCCTGGGCCTATGGTGCCCGGGTCATCCGCGCCCAGACCCTGGCCCTGCGGGAAAAGGAGTTCGTCATCGCCGCCGAGGTGCTGGGTGAACCGGCCTGGCGCATCATCCTGGTGGAGATACTGCCGAACCTCATCTCCATCATCGGGGTGAGCTTCATCGGGTCCATCATCTACGCCATCGTCACCGAGGCGACCCTGGAGTTCCTGGGGCTCGGCGACCCGACCGTGGTCAGCTGGGGCATCATGCTCTACAACGCCCAGACCTCGAGCGCCATCCTGGTGGGCGCCTGGTGGGAGATCCTGGCCCCCTGCTTCGCCATCGCCACCCTGGGGGCGGGCCTCGCCATGCTCAACTTCGCCATCGACGAAATTGCCAACCCGCAGCTTCGTTCCCACAAGGGCCTGCGTCGCTGGAAGCAGCTTGCCACTCCCATCACTGCTCAGGAGAAGACAGCATGACCATGCAACAACCCCTGCTGTCGGTGCGCCAGCTCTGCGTCGACTACATCACCGAGAGCGGCGACGTGCGCGCCGTCAATTCGGTCAGCTTTGACATCATGCCGGGTGAGGTGTTCGGCCTCGCCGGCGAGTCCGGCTGCGGCAAGTCCACGGTCGCCTTCTCTGTGGCCAGGCTGCACAAGCCGCCCGCCTACATCAGCGGCGGCGAGATCCTGTTCAAGGGAGAGAACATCCTCGGCTTCGATGACGAGCGGTTGCGCAGCTACCGCTGGCGCCAGGCGAGCGTGGTGTTCCAGTCCGCCATGAATGCGCTCAACCCCGTGCTGCGCATGGAGGAGCAGTTCTGCGACGTGCTCTTGGCCCACAACCCCGGCATGACCCGCTATGAGGCGATCAAGCGCGCCCAGGAGCTGCTGGAGATCGTCGACATCCACCCGAGCCGGCTCAAGGACTACCCGCACCAGTTCTCCGGCGGCATGCGCCAGCGGCTGGTGATCGCCATCGCCATGGCCCTCAACCCCGAGCTGCTCATCATGGACGAACCCACTACGGCGCTCGATGTGGTGGTGCAGCGGGAGATCCTGCAGAAGGTCTATGCACTGAAAGAGAAGTTCAACTTCTCCATCCTCTTCATTACCCATGACCTCTCCTTGATGGTCGAATTTTGCGATCGCATCGGCATCATGTACGCGGGGGAACTGGTGGAGGTGGCGCCGGCCAAAGCGATCCTGACCGCGCCCCTGCACCCCTACACCCGGGGCCTTGGCAACTCCTTCCCCCCCCTGCAAGGGCCCAAGACCGTGCTGGAGGGGATCCCTGGCAGCCCACTCAATCTGCTGGAGGTGCCGGTGGGCTGCCGCTTTCAGGCACGCTGCGCCAAGGTGCACGAGCGCTGCCGCCAGGAATACACCCGGCTGGCCGAGATCCGGCCCGGCCAACAGGCTGCCTGCCACCTTCATGAGGCAGCAGAGGAACAACCGGATCTTCCGATCCATCTGGACAAGGCCGCAGGCTGTTAAGGATGTCTGTCATGCAAATCGCCCAAACCGACGCGCCCATCATCGAGGTCCAGCACCTTTACAAGGACTTCGCCGTCAACTCCAACGCCATCAAGAGCGGCAAGATGCGGGCGCTGTCCGACATCACCTTCAACCTGCACCGGGGCCGCGCCCTGGCAGTGGTGGGGGAATCCGGCTCCGGCAAGAGCACCATCGCCAAGATCATCGCCAAGATGTACAAGCTCTCCAACGGCCGCATCCTCTACCGTGGCCGCGACCTCGAGGAGTTCAACAAGGGCACCGCCCTGCTGGACTATCGCCAGAGCGTGCAGATGGTGTGGCAGGATCCGTTCGGTTCACTGAATCCGACCCACACCATCTACCACCACATCGCCCGCCCCCTGCTGCTGCACAGCAAGGTGAGTGACAAGCGGGATCTGCCCGACATGGTCTATGGCCTCCTTGAAAAGGTGGGGCTGACTCCCGCCAAGGCGACCGCGGCCAAGTACCCACACCAGCTCTCCGGCGGCCAGCGCCAGCGGGTCAACATCGCCCGCAACCTGGCGGTGGAGGCGGAAGTGGTGCTAGCGGACGAGCCCACCTCCATGCTCGACGTCTCCATTCGCATCGGCATCCTCAACCTGATGGAGCAGATGAAGAACGAGCTCGGCATCTCCATGCTCTACATCACCCACGACATCGCCACCGCCCGCTACGTGGCGGAAGATCTGGCGGTGATGTACGTGGGTCACATGGTGGAGTGGGGAGAGGTGGACGAGATCCTGCACCACCCCCAGCACCCCTACACCCAGTTGCTCATCTCGGCGGTGCCGGATCCCGAGAAGAGCATCCACGCCGAGCTGGAGGGAGGCCGCAAGGGGGAGATCCCGCTCTGGACCCCGGAATCCCGTGGCTGTCCCTTTGCCGGGCGCTGCCATCAGGCCATGCCCCGCTGCAAGGAGAGCCTGCCCCCGGTGACCCGGCTCGCCGACAACCACTTCGTGCGCTGCTACCTCCACGAACAGGGGTAAGCAGGCCCGCGGCCGTGCGCCGTCGCCCGGCCATGCCTCGCGTCGGGGCCGCAAGGCCCCGCAATGAGCCTCGCCCGCCAGGGGCGAGCCTTCGGAGTAAGACCTTGATGGAACTTTTGATCAACCAGGTGGGTTACGAATGTCACGGGGAGAAGAGCGCCCTGCTGCAGTGCGGCGCCGACCTCGATATCCGCGGCCACGTCAGGTTGCTGCGCCAGCAGGACGACCACCTTTTGCTGGAGACGCCGCTGGTGGCGGCGGGATGCGTCCCCGGCTGGCAGGGGCGCCACTACTGGCGGGCCGATTTCTCCGCCTTCACCGAGCCCGGCCACTACCGGCTGGAGGCCGTCGTGACCACGGAAGCGCAGGAGCGCCTGGTGCGCTCCACCCCCTTTGCCATCGACCGGGGGCTGCTGGCGCGCCGCTGCCTCTCCGATGTCATCCACTACTTCAAGGGACAACGCGCCAGCGGCACCTTCGACCGGGCGGACCGCAGGGCACGCCTCTTTGGCACCGATCAGCGCCGGGACGTACATGGCGGCTGGTTCGACGCCAGCGGCGACATGAGCAAGTACCTGAGTCACCTATCCTACGCCAACTACCTCAATCCCCAGCAGACCCCCATGGTGGTCTGGTCCCTGCTCAAGTGCAGGGAACTCCTGGCGACACGTCGCGATATCGACGGGATGAACCTGTGTAAACGGCTCAATGACGAGGGGCTGCACGGGGCAGATTTTCTCTGCCGGATGCAGGACGAGAGCGGCTTTTTCTACATGACCCTGTTCGACAAGTGGAGCAAGGATCCCGAGCAGCGGGAGCTGTGCGCCTATTCGACCCAGCAGGGGATCAAGTCCGCCCACTGGCAGGCGGGCTTTCGCCAGGGGGGTGGCATGGCCATCGCCGCCCTTGCCCGCGCCGCCCGGGAACCGAGTGGCGGCGACCTTGACACAAGCCAGTACGCCGACGCGGCCAGACGCGGCTACCTGCACCTGCGCGAGCACAACCTCGCCTACCTGGACGACGGGGTCGAGAACATCATCGACGACTACTGCGCCCTGCTGGCGGCGGTCGAGCTCACCAGAACGCTGGGCGCCGAGTGGCTCGCCGAGGCGCGGGATCGGGCCGGCCGGCTGTGCGCCCGCCAGCGCGCCCACCCCGATCTCGGCCACCATTGGGCCGCCAACGACGATGGCTCTCGCCCCTACTACCACGCCGCCGAGGCGGGCCTGCCGGTGCTGGCGCTGCTGGAGTATCTCGCCATCGAGCCGGATCCGGCGCGCCAGTGGGCGGCCCGGACCGTCGCCGAGCAGGCCCTGGCGGCCGAGCTGGCCCTCGCGGCCCGGGCAGGCAATCCCTTCGCCCTCGCCCGCCAGTATGTGAAAGGGGTCGATGAGGCGCCCCGGGTGAGCTTCTTTATGCCCCATCACAACGAGTCGGGTTACTGGTGGCAGGGGGAGAACGCCCGGCTGGCATCGCTCGCCACCATGGCGTTTGCTGCCGCACAGCACCTGCCCGGGCAGAGCGCACTGCTGCGCACCTTCGGCCAGCAGCAGCTCGACTGGATCCTGGGGAAAAACCCCTTCAACGCCTGCATGCTGGCGGGTCAGGGCATCAACAACCCGGAATACACCGCCGGCTACCCCAATGCACAGGGGGGGATCTGCAACGGCATCACCGCCGGCTTCAATGACGAAAATGACGTGGCCTTTATTCCAGAGGCGTACAAGGATCGGCTGGATCAGAACTGGCGCTGGGGGGAGCAATGGATCCCGCACGCCGCCTGGTTCGCCCTGGCCATCACCTGGCAGAGCGCACAAGGAGGCCACCATGATTGAGAGCGGTTCACACATCACTGGCACCGGGGAGAGCCCTGGATCCTCCATACCGCCAGCCAGGTTTACCCTGGCCATCACCTGGCAAAGCGCGCAGGGAGGCCCCCATGATTGAGTTCTGGGTCGGGGTGGACGGCGGCGGCACCCACACCCGGGCCCGCATTCGCAACAACGCAGGCAAGCTGCTCGGCGAGGGGCGCGCCGCCGGCTCCAATCTGGAGCTGGGCATCGCCCTCGCCCACGGCCATGTGCTGGCTGCCATCGATCAGGCCCGCATCGACGCGGGTCTGCCCAGGGAGAGCGAACAGCGGATGGGAGTCGGGCTCGCACTCGCCTCCGCCGAGCTCGCCGACTGCTACCACGCCATGCTGACCATGCCCTTCCCGTTTGCGCGGGTGAAGCTCACCTCCGATGCCTTTGGTGCCTGCCTCGGCGCCTTCGACGGCCAGGAGGGGGCCATCCTGATCGCGGGCACCGGCTCGGCGGGGCTCATCTACCGGGAGGGACGCCTTCGCACCTGCTCGGGTCGCGGATTCCCCGTCTCGGATCTCGGCAGCGGCGCCTGGCTCGGGCTGCGCGCCATCCAGCAATCCCTGCTCTGCCACGACGGCATCCTGCCCCCCAGCACCCTGGCGGTGCGCCTGATGGATCACTTCAAGCGGGATCAGGCCGAGGTGGTGCGCTGGGCTGCGCGCGCCATCCCGGCCGACTATGGCCGCTTCGCCCCCTGGGTGTTCGATGCCGCGAGCGACGGGGACGATCTCGCCACCGCCCTGCTGGATGAGACCTGTGCCCAGCTCGGCATGCTGCTGGAGGGCATGACCCAGCTCGGGGCAGACCGGATCGCCCTGCTGGGCGGCATCGGCACGCGCCTCGCCCCCCGTCTGGGCCACTTCCATCTGGTCGCCCCCAAGCGCGACGCGCTGGAGGGGGCCATCCTGTTTGCCAGGACGGAGGCGCTGCCATGTCTGCATCCCTGAGCCTGGCCGGGCCGACAACACCTGCGGGACAGGTTCCCGTTTCCTTCACCCCATCAGAGGAATTCCCATGTCCGCACCCCTGATCCACACCCGGGTCGATCACCGTGACGGTGACGATGTCTGGTTTCGCTTCACCCTGAGCCAACTGCCAGCAGCCCCCTGGAAACTCCACTTCTGCCTCGCCCGCCAGATCGATCCCCACTCGATCGAAGGGGGCACCCTGGAGCGTCAGAGCGGCAGTTACAAGGTCATGGTGCCCCATGAGGGGGTGAGCGAGCTGCTCTTCTGTTGTCGCAACACCCCGCTCAAGCATGACTCCGATATGCCCAAGGGTTTCTTCCTGAGCCTGGAGAGCAAGGGACAGCTGCAACCCCTGGTGCTGGAGGGGGAAGACCTTGGCCTGACCAACCCGCCCTCCCCGGGCCCCGACCTGCCACAGGTGGAGGCCGTCAATGGCCTCGTGCCCCAGCCCGCCCACCTGATTTATACAGAAGGCAACTTCCGGCTGGCCGAGCGGGCCCACGTCGACGGCCCCGTTCCCCTCGCCTCCCTGCTAGCCCATTTCAACGAGCTGACAGGCCTGGCCCTGACCCAGGATCACGATGCGGAGATCCACCTCGTCGAGGCGACACTTCCCCCCGAGGGGTATGAGCTCACCATCACCCCTGAGGAGATCGTCATCCGGGCCGCCGGCGAGGCGGGCTGGCGACACGGGCTGGTGAGCCTGGCCCAGTGGGCGCTGCAACACGGAGAGAGCCTGCCCTGCCTGACGGTGCGGGATGCACCGCGCTTCGGTTTTCGCGGCATCTTCCTCGACTGTGCCCGCCACTTCCACTCCATCGCCACCCTCAAGCGCCTGCTCAAGCAGATGAGCCTCTACAAGTTCAACCGCTTCCACTGGCACCTCACCGATGACGAGGGGTGGCGCCTTGAGATCAAGGCCTTCCCCCAGCTGACCGCCGTGGGTGCCTGGCGCGGCCATGGCCTGGCGGTGGGGCCCCAGCTGAGCGGCGGCCCCGACCCTTATGGCGGTTACTACACCCAGAGCGAGGTGCGCGAGCTGGTCGCCTACGCCGCCGGGCTTGGCATCACCATCATTCCGGAAATAGACATCCCGGGGCACTGTCACGCCGCCATCAAGGCGCTGCCCGAGCTGCTGGTGGAAGAGGCAGACCGCTCCCGCTACCTCTCGGTGCAATATTTCGACGACAACGTGCTCAACCCGGCCCTGCCCGGCACCTACCGGTTCCTGGACGCCGTGATGGACGAGGTGTGCGATCTCTTCCCCGGGAGTCAGGTTCACATGGGGGGGGGACGAAGTGCCCACCGGCGTCTGGACCGACAGTCCCGCCTGCCAGCAGCTGATGGCCGAGCAAGGGTATCAGGATTGCCGCGAGCTGCAGGGCCACCTGCTGCGCCACTGCCAGCACTACCTGGCTGGCAAGGGCAAACAGATGCTGGGGTGGGAAGAGATACTGCACGGTGACAAGGTGAGCCGGGAGGCCACCGTCTTCGCCTGGACCAGCTTCCAGGCCGGCCTGGACGCCGCCGCATCCGGTTACCCCGTGGTGATGGCGCCTGCCCAGCACCTCTATCTGGATCTCGCCTGGAGTCAGGACATCCACGAGCCGGGACTCTACTGGGCGGGTACCCTCAACCTGGCGCAGGTGCATGCATGCGATCCTGCCCCGGCCGATTTCCATGCCAACGATAACATCCTGGGGGTGCTGAGCCCCTTGTGGTCGGAACTGATCACCTCTCGCGATCGTCTCGACTACATGTTGTTCCCGCGCATGCTGGCCACGGCAGAGGTGGCCTGGAGCACTCCCGCCCGCAAGGTGTGGGAGCACTTCGTCGCCCGTCTGCCCGGCCAGCTGCACATCCTCGACCAGTTGCAAGTGCGTTACCGGGTGCCACAGAGGTAGTGTTATCTTTTTCTTTTCGGCGACCTTTTGGTCGCCGTTTTTTTACCCATCGACAACAAAAACCCAACCTAGCCCCTACTTTTCATCTGCCTTTGTTGGCAAAATAAGGCCCCCGATGAAACCAGACAGGGGATGCATCTCCCTGCGGTTCCGCCACAATAACAATCAGCAAACAGATCGGAGCTTACCCTTATGGCCCGCAAACACGCCCAGGTCGTGGACAGTGAAGTGGAATTTCCCGCCGACGTGCAACTCGTCTCCACCACGGATCTGCGCGGCGTCATTACCTACGCCAACCCCGCCTTCTGCCGCATCGCCGGTTACCAGGTCGATGAACTGGTCGGCCACAACCACAACCTGGTTCGCCACCCCGACATGCCCAAGGCCGCCTTCGCCGATCTCTGGGATCGCCTCAAGGAGGGCAACCCCTGGCGGGGAGTGGTGAAAAACCGCTGCAAGGATGGCCGCTATTACTGGGTCGACGCCTACGTCACCCCCATCTACGAGCACGGCAAGATAAGCGGCTACCAGTCGGTGCGCTGCAAGCCCGACCCCCAGCTCAAGCAGGCTGCCGCCCAGGCCTATCAGGCCCTGCTTTCGGCCGAGCAACGGGGCACCCCGGCCCGCCCCTCGCTGCGCCGTTTCAGGCCGCTGATGCTCGGCCTGCCGCTGCTGGCGCTGCTGGTCTGGGCCGCCCTCACCCAGGGCCCCCTCACCGCGCTGCTGATGCTGCTCCCCCCCCTCGCCATCGCGGGCGCCTACTGGCGCGAGCTCATCGCCCTGCCCCGCTATCTCAGGCAGCTCGGTCAGCAATATGACAGCCTGACCCGGCTGGTCTATTCGGGGGATGCCCCGGGTGCCATCGCCGATTTTCACCTGAAGATGCTGCAAGCCCGGATCCGCACCGTGCTGGGGCGGGTCGACGATGCCACCCATCCGCTTCAGGCCCTGGCAACCGATCTGCAAGACTCCTCACACCGCGCCTTCCTCGACATCAACGAGCAGGATGCCCAGACCCAGCAGATGGCGGCCGCCATGACCCAGATGGCCAGCACCGCCCACGAGATTGCCCGCAACATCCAGGACACCAACGGCCAGGTGACCGAGGCGCGCAGCAGTTGCCAGAGCACGGTGGAACAGCTGGATCAGACCCAGCAGCAGATGACCAGGCTGGCCAGCCAGGCGGAGCAGGCCTTCCACTCCGCGGTGGAGCTCGCCAGCGAGTCGGAGCGCATTGGCAGCGTGATGGGTGAAATCCAGGGCATCGCCGAGCAGACCAACCTGCTGGCCCTCAACGCCGCCATCGAAGCCGCCCGTGCTGGCGAGCAAGGGCGCGGCTTTGCGGTGGTGGCGGACGAGGTGCGCACCCTGTCGACCCGAACCCACAAGGCGACCGAGCAGATCCAGGGCAGCATCAGCCAGATCCAGCACACCCTGGAGCGCTGGCAGGGCATGATGCAGGACAACCTGGCCCAGACCCGGGAATGTGTCGAGATGACCCGCCAGGGATCAGGCAACCTGCACCTGGTGCTGGGGGAAATCGATCAGGTGACCGAATTCTCCACCCAGATCGCCGCCGCCGCGGAGCAGCAGCAGGTGGTGGTGGAGGAGATCAGCCGCAACATCCACCAGATCTCCGAATACTCCCGCGCCAACAGCCAGAAGATCCAGGCGGTGGACGACTCCAGCCAGGAGCTGCTCAGGCGGGCCCGCGAGCTCAGGGGACTGAGCCAGACCTTCGGCTGACAGATTGCAAGCCCCATGACAGAAGCGCCACAATGGCGCTTCTGCTGTTTTTGACGAGCCATCATCATGAGAACGAACGCGACCCCCCTGGACAAGACGGCCCGCATCGAGGCGATCCTGGCCCTGATCCCCCCCGGCCGTGTGGTGAGCTACGGCCAGGTGGCGGATCTCGCGGGCCTGCCCGGACGGGCACGACTGGTGGGCAAGGTGTTGCGGGAAACCGACAAGGTGCTGCCCTGGCATCGGGTGCTGGGGGCGGCAGGCACCATTTCGCTGCCAAAAGGATCCGCAGGCTTTGATAAGCAAGCGGGGCTGCTGCAGGAGGAGGGGGTGCCCGTGATTGGCGGGCGGGTCAGGATGCGGGAGTGGCAGTGGCAGCCCGACCTGGCCGAGCTGCTCTTTCTGGTTCCCTTCTGACGAGGCTGGCACGTCCCGAAGGGATGGGGGCTCTTGCAACAAAGGGAGGGCCTCTGTGGTCGCCCTCCGTCACGTTCTCTTCCCTAGTCGCCGGCAATGGGCCCCAGAATGTCATCGCTGCGCACCTGTACCGGGATGGTCTCATCCTCCCGTTGCAAGAGCACCAGCAGACTCTGTCTGTCCACCTCCAGCACATAGGCCGTCCCTTCACGGGTCAGGCAGGTCATGCCCGGCCGTATTTCATGTATCTCCATGACAACTCCCTGTCTTGCGCTGCCATCCATGCAGCCATTCCAGTATATCGCCATCCACCAACAAAGAGGCCCCTCGCAAGGGGCCTCTTTCATCATGCTGTGAGCGGCGTCGCCATCAGGCTTTCTTCGCCTTGGGCAGGCTCTCCTGCCATTTTCCGTTGTCGTAATGGGCTGTCCAGCCGGTCGCCTTGCCGTTGACCTCGGTCATCACGTACTGCTCCTTGGTCTTGCGGCTGAAGCGCACCACGGAGGCGTTTCCGTCAGGATCTGACGCCGGGGCGTCCGCCAGGTACTGGTGCTTGGGAGAGAGGCGATCGCGGAAGCGCTTGAGCTCCTCCACCAGGGGCGCACGGGTCTCGCGGGATTTGGGGAAGTTGCTGGCGGCCAGGAAGAGGCCGGCGGCGCCGTCCCGCAGCACGAAGTGGGCGTCGGACTGGGTGCATTTCAGCTCGGGCAGGGGTACCGGATCCTCTTTCGGCGGTGCAATGTCGCCATTTTTCAGGATCTTGCGGGTGTTCTTGCAGCTCTCGTTGGTGCAACCCATGTATTTGCCGAAACGGCCGTTCTTGAGCTGCATCTCGGAGCCGCAGCGATCGCACTCGATGCTCGGCCCTTCGTAGCCCTTGAGCTTGAACTGCCCCTGCTCCACCTCGTAGCCATCGCAATCCGGGTTGCGACCGCAGACGTGCAGCTTGCGGCTGTCGTCGATGATGTAGGCGTCCATGGCGGTGCCGCAGATCCCGCAGCGATGCTTGGCACGCAGCGCATCGGTTTCCGCCTCGTCCCCGTCGGTGGCGGAGACGAACTCGTCCGCACTGACCAGGTTGATGGTCTTCTTGCAGCGCTCCTTGGGCGGCAGGGCATAGCCGGAGCAGCCGAGGAAGACGCCGGTGGTGGCGGTACGGATACCCATCTTGCGGCCACAATCCGGGCAGTCGATGTCGGTCAGCACCATCTGGTTGGCACGCATGCCTCCCTCTTCGTGGGGCTTGTCGGCCTGCTCCAGCTCCTGGGTGAACTCGGCGTAGAAGGCGTCGAGCACCTTCTTCCACTCCAGGCTCCCCTCGGCGATGCCGTCGAGCTTGTCTTCCATCTTGGCGGTGAACTCGTAGTTCATCAGCTCGACGAAGTTCTCCACCAGGCGGTCGGTGACGATTTCCCCCATCTTCTCGGCGAAGAAGCGGCGGCTCTCGACCCGCACATACCCACGGTCGACGATGGTGGAGATGATGGAGGCATAGGTGGACGGACGGCCGATGCCGCGCTTTTCCAGCTCGCGTACCAGGGCCGCTTCGGTGAAGCGGGCGGGCGGCTTGGTGAAATGCTGGCGCGGATCCAGCTTGACCAGTTTCAGCACCTCGCCGACGGTCACCGCCGGCAGCTGGCTGTCTTCACCCTTGCGGCCCATGGGCGGCAGGGCCTTGGTCCAGCCGGCGAAGCGCAGGGTGCGGCCACGGGCCTTGAGCTCGAACTCCCCTGCCTTGACGGTCAGGGTGGAGGAGTCGTACTGGGCCGGGGTCATCTGGCAGGCGACAAACTGGCGCCAGATGAGGTCATAGAGCCGCATGGCATCGGGCTCCATCCCTTCCAGCATCTCGGCAGTCACCTGGACGCTGGAAGGGCGGATCGCCTCGTGGGCCTCCTGGGCATTGGCCTTGGCGCCGTAGAGGTTCGGCTCGCTCGGCAGGTAGGCGGCACCATACTGCTCGCCGATGTATTCCCGCACCGCGTCCACCGCCTCTTTGCTGAGGTTGGTGGAGTCGGTACGCATATAAGTGATGTAACCCGCTTCATAGAGACGCTGGGCCATCATCATGGTCTTCTTGACCCCGAAGCTCAGACGGGTAGAAGCCGCCTGCTGCAGGGTGGACGTGATAAAGGGAGCGGACGGCTTGGAGCCGGTCGGCTTGTCTTCCCGGTTCACCACCTTGTAGTCGACCCCTTCCAGGGCCGCCACGGCGGCGAAGGTCTCGGCCTGGGTCACCGGCTTGAAGTCGGCTCCGTTGCGGCTGACCACCTCCATGCGCAGCTCGCTCTTCTCGGCGGTGAGCAGGTCGGCGTTGAGATCCCAGAACTCCACCGGCACGAACGCCTTGATCTCGCGCTCCTTGTCGACGATGAGGCGCACCGCGACGGATTGCACCCGACCGGCGGAGAGGCCGCGGGCCAGCTTCTTCCACAAGAGCGGGGAGACCATGTAGCCCACCACCCGGTCGAGGAAACGACGGGCCTGCTGGGCGTTGACGCGATGAATGTTCAACTCGGACGGCTGGGCGAACGCCTCCTGGATGGCGCTCTTGGTGATCTCGTTGAACACCACGCGCTTGTAGCGGCTGTCGTCGCCACCGATGATCTCGCGCAGGTGCCAGGCGATCGCTTCCCCCTCTCTATCCAAGTCGGTTGCGAGATAGATGGTGTCAGCCTTGGCGGCCAGACTTTGCAACTCGCTGACCACTTTTTCCTTGCCGGGCAAAATCTGGTAGTTGGCCTGCCAGCCTGCGGTCGGGTTGATGCCCATCCTTGAGAACAGGGCGTTGCGATCCTTGGCCGCCTTCTCGGATTCGCTGAGCTTGATGCCGCGAATGACAGGTTTTTTGGGCTCGGTGCTGGCGCTGCCGCTGGTCGGCAGATCGCGCACGTGGCCTACGCTGGATTTCACCACGTAGTCCTTGCCCAAATATTTGTTGATGGTCTTGGCCTTGGCCGGAGACTCCACGATGACCAGTGATTTGCCCATGCTGTAACTATTATCCTCATTGCACCCGACGGGGTTGGCGTGCGGTTTTGTGGGGCTGTATAAGAGATTTGACGGGAAAAAGCAATCTTGCGGGTCAATTTGCCCGACAGCCCGAACCGCCCTGCTTCTTTATTTATTAATGCGAAGCCGGGGCGCGGGAAGCAACCGCTTTTTTGTTTTTATGCTATATCCCCCCCTTTTTTAGATTGGAAATGACATATCCAGCCACCCTTGTGACATAAAAACCCATTCTGGTTATCAGCTTGTTACAAAGGATGAAATCTCTTTATAATGGCCGCACACCGCAGCTTTGTGCGCGGAAGGAACCGCTCCCCATATAAAAATCGAAAGGATGTGATCATGAAGCACTTCGAGGTCAACTTCGACGGCCTGGTCGGCCCCACCCACAACTATGCCGGCCTCTCCTATGGCAACGTCGCCTCCCAGAGCAACGCCAAAGAGGCCTCCAACCCCAAGGAAGCGGCCAAGCAGGGGCTGCGCAAGATGAAGGCGCTGACCGACCTCGGCATGGTACAGGGCGTGCTGGCCCCCCAGGAGAGGCCGGATCTCGCGACCCTGCGCCGCCTGGGCTTCACCGGCAACGATGCCAGCGTCCTGGCCCAGGCGGCCAGACAGGCCCCCGCCGTGCTGGCCGCCTGCTACTCCGCCTCCAGCATGTGGACCGCCAACGCCGCCACCGTCTCCCCGAGCGCCGACACCCAGGATGGCCGCATTCACTTTACCCCCGCCAACCTGACCAACAAGTTCCACCGCTCCCTGGAGCCCGAGGTGACCGGGCGCATCCTGCGGGCCGTGTTCAACAACGATCGCCACTTCTATCATCACCAGCATCTGCCGGAGAACGACCACTTCGGTGACGAAGGCGCCGCCAACCACACCCGGCTGTGCCGCGCCTATGGCGAAGCGGGGGTCGAGCTGTTCGTCTATGGCCGCAGCGCCTTCGACGTCTCCCAGCCCGCCCCCAAACGCTACCCGGCCCGCCAGACCCTGGAAGCGAGCCAGGCCATCGCCCGCCTGCATGGCCTTGGGGATGAGAGCGCGGTCTTCATTCAGCAGAACCCGGACGTGATCGATCAGGGGGTGTTCCACAACGACGTCATCGCGGTGGGCAACCAGAACGTGCTCTTCTTCCACCAGCAGGCGTTCCTCAATACCGACGCTGCGCTGGCCGAGGTGCGTACCAAGTTCGGCGACGGTGAGCTGCACTTCATCGAAGTGCCGACCAGCGAAGTGTCGGTGCAGGATGCAGTGAAATCCTACCTGTTCAACACCCAGATCCTCACCCTGCCATCCGGCGAGATGGCGATCATCGCCCCCACCGAATGCCGCGACAACCCGGCTGTGTCCGCCTATCTGGCCAGGCTGGTGACCCTGGGCACCCCCATCAAGGACGTCCACTACATGGACGTGAAGCAGAGCATGAGAAACGGCGGCGGCCCCGCCTGTCTGCGCCTGCGGGTTGCCATGAACGACACCGAGCTCGCCGCGGTCAACCCGGCCTGCCTCATCACCGACAACCAGTTTGCCCGCCTGGATCAGTGGGTCGAGAAGCACTATCGCGACAGCCTGGCGCTGGACGATCTGCGGGACCCCTCCCTGGTGCTGGAGACCCGCACCGCCCTGGACGAGCTGACCCAGATCCTGAAACTGGGTTCCGTCTACCCCTTCCAGCGCTGAGGTGCGCCATCGGCCTGCAGAGCCGACGCAATAAAAAAAGAGAGCCGGGCAATGCCCGGCTCTCTTTTTAGTCCTTTGCGCTGAGCTATAAAACCTGTTCACGAGCTGTAGCGAGAGATCGTCAGCAAGGTGAAGAGCAGCGCATGAGCCTTGATCACGACCTCGCAGTAAGCTCGAAACAGGTTCTCAGCGCCAGGGGCTATGCTGCCACAGGCGGCCGAGGGCCCCCTCCAGCCCCAGTGCCGCCTGCTTGCCAAGCTTCTGGGTCAGGCTCCTTGGTTTGCTGTAGCGGATACCGACCACCTTGTGATGGCTGGCCTGGGCCAGCAGGTAGTCATCGCTGGTGCAAAGCGCATCCACCAGTCCGAGCTGCTTGGCCTGGCTCGCCAGCCAATGCTCGCCGGTGGTCACCTTGTCGATGTCGAGACCGGGTCTGTGCTCGGCCACGAAGGCCTTGAACTGTTCGTGGATGGCCCCCAGCTCCTCGCGAAACTTCTCCCGCCCCAGATCGTCGTTCTCGCCGAACATGGTGATGGTGCGCTTGTACTGGCCTGCGGTGTGCATCTCGAATTCGATGTCGTGCTTCTTGAGCAGCTTGTTGAAGTTCGGCATCTGGGCAATCACCCCGATGGAGCCGACGATGGCGAACGGCGCCGCCAGGATCTTGTCCGCGACGCAGGCCATCATGTAGCCACCGCTCGCCGCCACCTTGTCGATGGCCACGGTCAGCGTGATGTCCTTGTCCCGCAGCCGCTGCAACTGGGAGGCGGCCAGGCCGTAGCCGTGCACCACGCCGCCGCCGGATTCGAGGCGCAGCAGCACCTCGTCCCCGGGGCGGGCCACGCCTATCACGGCGCTCACCTCTTCCCGCAGGGATGCCACCTCCTTGGCATCCATGCTGCCGTTGAAGTCGATGACGAACAGCCGGCTGCGCTCATCCTCTCCCTTGGCTTTGGCCTTGTGCTCCGCCTTGCGGGTCTTCTCCATCTGCTTGCGCTCGGCCTTGCCCGCCAGGGCTGCCTGCAGTTGATGGCGCCCCTGCTCCAGCTCGCCGGAGAGATCCGTCACCACCAGCTCCCCCTTGCGGGATTTGGGCTGGCGGCTGCTCGCCACCATCAGGATGACGGCGCCGATGGCCAGCAAGAAGGTGAGGGTCTTGGCCAGAAACAGGCCGTATTCGGTCAAAAATGCCACTTGATGCTCCGCTCAATGTCCGTTTTTTTCACATAGTAAGGAGTTTGCCCCCCTCGCGCAAAAACTCTGCCATCTCCCGTGCCAAGGGCGGAGGGATCGATGCTATCGCCCTGTTTTATTCACATTTTTGCCGTCTCATACTGGTCAACTGCCGGGCCGGATCAGTACACTTGCCCACTCGATTCGTTGCGCCAAGCCGCCAGGCATTGTTAACAGGAGTCCACATGCTCGACTATCAGGCCCCCCGTGATCTGCTCAAGGACAAGGTCATTCTGGTGACGGGTGCCGGTGACGGCATCGGCCGCGAAGCGGCCCTCACCTATGCGGCCCACGGCGCCACCGTGATCCTGCTCGGGCGTACCAGTGCCAAGCTGGAGGCGGTCTACGACCAGATTGAAGCGGCCGGTCACCCCCTGCCCGCCATCGTGCCGGTGGACTTGAAAGGGGCTACTGCCACCCACTACCGCGGCATGGCGGAGACCTTCGCCCAGCAGTTCGGCCGCCTCGACGGCGTGCTGTTCAACGCCGGGCTGCTCGGCACCCTGTCGCCGTTCGAACACATTCAGGAGCAGGAGTGGGACGAGGTGATGCAGGTCAACGTCAAATCCGAATTCCTGCTGACCCAGGCGCTGCTGCCCCTCATTCGCCAGACCGCCAAGGAGCACGGCGAGGCGTCCATCGTCTACACCTCCTCCAGCGTGGGCCGCAAAGGGCGCGCCTACTGGGGCACCTATGCCATTTCCAAGTTCGCCGTCGAAGGCATGATGGAGGTGCTGGCGGACGAGCTGGAGAACACCAGGGTGCGGGTCAACACCCTGAACCCGGGCGGCACCCGCACCAGGATGCGGGCCAGCGCCTTCCCGGCGGAAGATCCGCAGACCCTCAAGACCCCGGCCGATCTGATGCCCCTCTATCTCTACCTGATGGGGCGTGACAGTCAGGGCCAGAGCGGCAAGACCTTCGTGGCCCAGCCCAAATAAATCAACAAATCAACCGGATGGGATTACAGTGAAGAGGGGGTGCCAAGGCGCGCCCTGTTGAATCCCATCGGCCCCAGACAGGTTGCACTATGTTTCGTCCCAAGAGCACGTTTGAGCAATGGCGGATCTTTCAGGCGGTGGTGGACTGCGGCGGTTATGCCCAGGCTGCCGAGGCGCTGAACAAGAGCCAATCCTCCCTCAATCATGCGGTTGCCAAGCTGCAACAGAGTCTGGGGGTGGCCCTGCTGGAGGTGCGGGGGCGCAAGGCGGTGCTGACGCCGGCGGGGGAGATCTTCCTCAAGCGGGCGCGCCAGCTCAGCCAGCAGGTGGAAGAGCTGGAGAACCTGGCCAACAACCTGGAGCGGCAGTGGGAGCCGCAGATCAACCTCTATGTGTCCGTGGTCCAGCCGCGGGAGCGCCTCTACCGGGCGCTGGCCCACTTCTATCCCCGCAGCCGCGGTTGCCGCATCAACCTGCATGAGCGGATCCACTGCCACTTCAATGCGCTGCAGGCAGGAGATCTGATGCTCTCCGAGCACCTGCCCCAGGATCGCACCGGCCTGCCGCTGGACGAA
Source organism: Aeromonas sp. ASNIH8 (assembly GCF_002919855.1). Lineage (NCBI taxonomy): Bacteria > Pseudomonadati > Pseudomonadota > Gammaproteobacteria > Aeromonadales > Aeromonadaceae > Aeromonas > Aeromonas sp. ASNIH8. The sequence continues at coordinate 20,489 of NZ_PQLN01000044.1, forward strand.
GTCTGTCTGCTTCCTCTGTGCGCAGCGGGCCACCCCCTTGCGGAGCAGGGAGAGCCCATCACCGCCGAGGTGCTGGCCAGCCACAACCAGATAAGCCTGCATCCCCCCATCCACCGCTCGGTGGACTGGAACGATGCGGACGACACCGGCTGGAAGGCGACCCACTATCATGAGGTGCTCAACATGGTGCGCCTTGGCATGGGTTACGCCTGGGTGCCCCGCCATCTGGTGCAGGAGGAGCTCACCGAAGGCTCGCTGGTGCAGCTCGATCTCACCGGCGGCAACGAGCGCTATCTCTACACCTACCTGCTCACCCCCTCGGTGGAGGCGCTGGGGCCGGCGGCCGAGCTGCTGCTGCGCTGCCTGCGCATCGAATACCAGGGAGAGAACCCCAGGTAAGGCCGCTTCTTCCCCGCACGACCGGGGCACTGGTGCCCGCTCATCCGGGCATCGGCTCCCTTTTGCATCCCCTATACGTTGGGCACCCGCCAGCAGGCGGCCAGTGCAGCCAGCGCCAATGCGGTAGCCACCATAAAGACCCCGTGGAAACTCCAGATCTCCGCCACAGTGCCGGCAATGGCTCCCGCCATGATGGAGCCGGTGCGGATGCTGTTGGCGAACAGGGTGGTTGCCACCCCGGCGCGCCCCGGCATCAAGTCCTGGAAATAGGACATGCCGATGCCGGCCACGATGCCGATGAAGATGGCATTGAGCAGTTGCAGCGCAATGAGGGCATGCTGGCTCGACAGGGTCACGAGACCGCCATAGAAACCGACCCCGGCCAGCACCGCCAGCAGCATCATGGGCCGCTTGCCGAAGCGCCGGGTGTAGTAGCCCGCCAGCAGCATGAAGGGGATCTCCAGGGCCGCCGCCGTGCCCATCAGCAAACCCGCCAGCTTCTCCTCCAGCCCCAACTCGCGGGTGATGTAGAGGGGCATGTTGATGAGGTACATGCTGTTGCAGGTCCACATCAGGGTGGAGGCAATGAAGAGCGCCCGCACCGACGGATCCCGCCAGCTGCTCACCCGCTCCACCTCGCTGTCCATCACCGGCAGCGGCAGGGAGGGAAGCCAGCGCCACACCACGAAAGCGCAGATGACATAGGCCAGCGCCGAGGCCAGATACATCACCTTGAAGCCGTAGCCGATGGCGAGCGCGAAGGCGATGGGCGGCCCGATCACCCAGGCCAGGGAGAACTGGGCCCGCAGCACCGAGCTGAACATGTCGGCCTGTTTGTTGCGGCTGTCGGCGTATTCCCGCGCCAGGGCGAACAGCTGCGGGCTGGCGGTGGCGGTCAGGCTCGCCAGCAGCACCCCCAGGCTCACCAGCAACCAGTACTGCCGGTTCCAGGCAAACAGCAGGGAGAGCGCGATGCCGGCGAAGCAGCAGCGCAGGATCAGCTGCTTGCGATCCCCCTTGTTGTCGGAGCGGTGGCCGAGCCACTGGCTGATGAGGATGCCGATCACCGCGTTCACCGTGTAGAAGAGCCCCACCAGGAAGGGGCGCACCTGCACCTCCTCGGCCAGAAACAGGCTCAAGGTCGGCACCTGCAGCGCCACCGCCACCCCGGTCATGAAGGTCACGGCGAGAAACGAGAGAGAGACGGGATCCGGCCTCTTGCGGGCAGCAGACAGCAAACTCATAGAGATACCATTGATATGGAAGAAAAAAAGGAGCCAGATGCGGGCGGGCTTGGCGTATGGCGGCGGCTATTTTATGCCATTATCAACAGCCACCTCAAGGGTTGCGAGGGGGCGTCCAAGTCCGTACATTGGAAGCCCATCCAGCGCCAGTACAAGGATTTAACATGTTTGATTTTGACCGGGAAATAGATCGCAGCGGTACCATGAGCCTGAAATGGGACAAATACAAGGGTCAGGATGTCCTGCCCATGTGGGTCGCAGACACCGACTTCGTCTCTCCCCCCGCCGTACTGGAGGCCCTCACCAAACGGGTCGCCCACGGCATCTTCGGCTATTCGCGCCCCTCTCCCCGGCTCATCGAACTGATCGTATCGCGTCTGGCCAGCCGCTATGGCTGGACCATCCAGCCCGAATGGCTCGTCTTCCTGCCCGGGGTGGTGCCGGGCCTCAATCTCGCCTGCAAGGCCTGGAGCCAGCACGGGCGCGGCATCATCACCCCCAAGCCGGTCTACTACCCCTTCCTGCAGGCGCCGGGCTTCAATGACCGCCCCCTGCTCACTGTCCCCGTGGTGGAGGAAGAAGGCCGCTGGGTGCTGGATCTCGAAGAGCTTGAGCGTCAGGCCCCCTCGGCGGATCTGCTGTTGCTGTGCAACCCCCACAACCCGGGCGGCACCGTCTTCACCCGGGAAGAGCTGCTGGCCATCGACGCCATCGCCGAGCGCCACAACCTGGTGATCTGCTCCGACGAAATCCACTGCGACCTGCTGCTGGACAAGGATGCCCGCCACATCCCCTATGGTGCCCTGAGCCCGGAGGCGGCCGAACGCTCCGCCGTCATGATGGCGCCGAGCAAGACCTTCAACATCGCAGGGCTGTGCTGCTCCTTCGCCGTGATCCCCAATGCCCGCCTGCGGCTCAAGCTGCAACAGGCGATGCGCGGCATCAGCGCCGACGTCAATCTGCTGGGGTTCGTGGCGGCCGAGGCGGCCTATGAGGGGGGCGAGCAGTGGCTGAATGAACAGCTCGACTATCTGGCCGGCAACCTGGCCCTGATCGAGCAGGCCGTGGCCCGCTGGCCCGGCGTCAAGCTGGCCCGCAACCAGGCCACCTACCTCGCCTGGATCGACATGAGCGCCCTGGGCCTGGACGATCCCGTCGCCTTCTTCGAACAGGCGGGCGTGGGTCTCTCCCCCGGAGCCCAGTTCGGCAACGGCCAGTTCGTGCGCCTCAACTTTGGTTGCACCCGGGCCCGTCTCACCGAGGCCCTGGCCCGCATGGAGAAAGCCATTCTCCAGACCCGCTAGCGAACCGTCCCGGGCGGCGGCCCCAGGCCGCCCGGTGCGCGCAAAAGCGGTAAAATCCGTTCAGCTTCCCGTCTGATACGGATAAGATGAGGCTCATCACCGGATGAGCCCGCCTCCTCCTTATGTTCAGCCACGGTTTCGGTCCACTATGCGCCCATTCGCCTTCTCTGCCCTGTTGCGTCTGCCACGTACCGCCCTGCCCTGGCTTGCGGCCGTGCTGGCGCCCTCCCTCTTCGCCTCCCCCGCCTATGTCACCATCGGTACGGGAGCCCTCAACGGCGTCTACTACCCCACAGGGGGGGCCATCTGCCGCCTGCTCAACGAGGAGAGTGCCCGCCACGGCCTGCACTGCACGGTGCAGAGTACCTCGGGCTCCATCGCCAATCTGGCGGCGCTCGCCAAGGGAGAGGTACAGCTCGCCCTGATGCAGTCGGATGTGCTCTACCATGCGGTGCACGGCAGCGGCCCCTTCGCGGGCCAGGCCCCGGACGATCAGCTGCGCAGCCTCTTGCGGCTCCACAAGGAGTCCCTGACCCTGATTGCCAGCGCCACCAGCAACATCACCACCCTGGCCGACATCAAGGGCAAGCGGGTCGATGTCGGCGCCCCCAACTCCGGGGACAGGGTCACCAGCCGGGCCCTGCTCGATGCCATGGGGTGGCGGATCGCCGACTTCAGCCGCCCGCCCGTGATCTCCGCGGGCAACCGGCTGGAGGGGCTCTGTGACGGCACCCTGGATGCCGCCTTCGTGGTCGCCGGTCACCCCAATCAGGCCATCGGCGATCTCACCGGCCGCTGTCAGGCCCGCCTCATTCCCATCGAGGGGGAACAGGTGGACAAGCTGCTCAAGCAGCACCCCTACTATGATCGCAGCCGCATTGGCGCCAACCTCTATCCGGGGCAGACAAGCGGCGTCAATACCTTCGCCGTCACCGCCGAACTGGTGGCGCTGGCCAGTCTGCCCGAGAGCGAGGTGCGCACCCTGCGGGACGTGCTGAACGAGCGGCTCAAGCAGTTCACCCGGCTGCATCCGGCACTGACCACCCTCACCTGGGAAGGCATGCAGGCGGGTAGCATCGCCCTGCTCCATCCCGGCATGCTGGATGCCGTGCCCACCCTCCCGGCGGACACCCTCACGGCATCCGGTGCCGGGGCCACCTCGGGTGCCTTGCCGACCTTGTCCCCGGCGAGCAGCGCGGCCACACCGACCGATGGGACAGGCCCCCTGGAAGGCACCGCGCCACTGGAGGGGTCCGACACCTTGCCGGAGCAGCCGGCCGCCGCGACCCTCTCAACCAGTTCGGGGGCGGCCTCCACCAACCAGGCCCCGGCACTGACCGAGCCGCCCACACCGGGCAGCGCAACCCTGGCACCAGGCCATCCCCTGACCCCGCCTGAGGCGCCCGCCTCGTCGGCAACGCCGCTGGAGGCGCCATCACCGGAGGCCATGCCGGCCAGCCCGCCCAGCCACGCGGTGGGGACCACAGCCCCCGCCGGGCAATGAACACCAACCAAGAGGCCACCCCAGGGGTGGCCTCTTGGTTATCGGGAACGGGCGCCTGGCCTGTCACGGCGCCAGCAGCAGCGCCGGATTCTGGATCTCCTCCTCCACCCAGTGCAGCAGTTGCTTGATAGCCCGCGACAGCACCTGGTTCTGGCGCACCACATACCCCAGGCTGGTGCCGGGAAAGTCGGTGAGGCGGGTCACGGGGGCGGTCAGCTTGAGCCTGGGGTGGAGGGAGAAGTCCGGCACGATGGCGACGCCAAAGCCCGCCTCCGCCCAGTCGAGCTGGGCATCCACGCTGCCCACCTCCATGATGCGGCAACTCGGCAGGCCGAGCAGGGGCAGGGAGGGGTCGATGAGCGCCCGGGTGCGGGTGTCGTGCCCCAGCAGGATCAGGGTGGGCTCGTCCAGGGGATCGCTCTCCCCCGAGCTTGCCCGCGCCTGCCAGCGGCCGAGGCCGTGGCCCAGGGCGCACCAGGTCACCTGCTGCAGCTCGGTGTAGAAGAGCGGCTCGCTGCGCTTTTGCGCCATCACGAAGCCCAGATCCGCCTTGCCCGCTCGCACCAGGTCTGCCGCCTGATCCGAGGTGGTGTTGAACAGGGTGAGGTCGATGCCGGGAAAGGCCTGCTTGAAGCGCTGGAACGGCTGGATGAGCAGCAGGCGCGAGATGATGTCGCTGGCCGCGATGGCGAGCGTCCCCTGGCTCAACTGGCTCAGGGCATTGAGATCGGACTGGCAGAGCTGCAGCTCGTTGATGGCGCGCTCGGCGCTTTGCAGCAGCCGCTCCCCCGCCTGGGTCAGACGGAACGGGCTGCGCTCCACCAGCTTGACCCGGGTCGCCTGCTCCAGGTTCTTGAGGTGCAGGCTGACGTTGGGCTGGGTCATGTGCAGCTCGGTGGCGGTCTGGCCGAAGTGCTGCAACCGGGCCAGGGTGACGAAGGTGTGCAGCCAGTGAATGTCCAGCATGGGGATCCTCTTCTACCCCGGCTCCCGGAGCGCCGCCCTGTGGGGAGGGACGCCTCCCGAAGCGGGCCTGGTGTCGATAAATACGCCATGATTATATGGCTCTCTTATCGGAATTATAAAGATAATTAATTTTTCTAATCCTCACGGGGCTCCTAGGATGAACGCCTAACGTCTTAGGAGAAAGAGTCATGTCGTCTATCGTAGTCGTAGGTGCTAACTGGGGTGATGAAGGCAAGGGCCGCATCGTCGATTATCTGGCAGGCCAGGCTGGCGCCAGCATTCGCTTCCAGGGCGGCAACAACGCCGGCCACACCGTGGTCAACGATCTGGGCACCTTCAAGCTGCACCAGGTGCCGAGCGGCGTCTTCAACCCGGACTGCCTGGTCGTGCTGGGCCCCGGCATGGTGATCAGCCCCGAGAAGCTGACCGTCGAGCTGGAAGAGGTCAAGGCCTCCGGCGTCATTCCCAAGCTCGCCATCTCTGACCGTGCCACCCTCTGCCTGCCGCTGCACGCACTGGAAGACACCCTGGAAGAGCAACGTCTGGGCGACGGCGCCTACGGCTCCACCCGTCAGGGCATCGCCCCGGCTTACGGTGATCGGGTCATGAAAAAGGCGATCCTGGTGGGCTGGCTGAAACAGCCGGACGTGCTGGTCGAGCGCATCCAGTTCATGCTGGACTGGAAACTGCCGCAGATGAAGGCTCTCTATCCGGACTTCGAATTCACCCAGACCGCCCAGGAGATGGCCGACTGGCTGCTGGAAGTGTCCGCTCCCTGGCTGGACGCCGTCTGTAACGTCAGCATGCCCCTCAAGGCACTGCAAGCCGAAGGCAAGACCCTGCTGTTCGAAGCCCAGCTGGGTGCCGGCCGTGATCTCATCTACGGCGAATACCCCTGGGTCACCTCCTCCCACGTTTCCGGCGCCTACGCCGGCATCGGTGGCGGTCTGCCGGGCCTGCGCCCGGAGCGCGTCATCGCCGTGGCCAAGGCATTCAGCTCCTCCGTCGGTACCGGCACCCTGCTGACCGCCATGGAGAACCAGGACGAGTTCCGCAAGATCACCAACGAGTTCGGCGCCACCACCGGCCGTCCCCGTGACGTGGGTTACTTCGATGCCGTCGCCACCAAGAACGGCGTCGAGCTGCAGGCTGCCACCGAAGTGGCCCTGACCAAGCTGGACTGCCTGACCGGTCTGCCGGATCTGAAGATCTGCGTGGCCTACGAAGGTGCCCACACCGAGAACCCGATCTGGCCGCAGACCGCCGCCCTCACCCCCGTCTACGAGAAGATGGAGAGCTGGAGCGAAGACATCAGCGGCTGCCGCACCTTCGCCGAGCTGCCCAAGGCTGCCCAGGACTATGTGCTGCGCATCGAAGCCCTGCTGGGCGTGCCGGTGCCCATGGTCTCCGTCGGCCCGGGCCGTGACGAGATGATCCTGCGCTAAGGCCCCTCGCCTCTCCCAAAAACCGGCATCCCAGGATGCCGGTTTTTTTATGCCCCTCAAAAGCCCCGAACAGCTCACAAAAGCCACCTTTATGGCATAATTTGAGCCATATGGGCACTCTGTTTTGAGCCAGCCCCCTTAGAGTGAATGCCATATTCACACAAAGGAGTGCCCATCATGAGATCCCCCATTATCCCGCTGCTGCCCCTGTTCTGCCTCGCGGCTCTGCCCGCCGGTGCCATGACCCTCAAGAGTACCGACATCCGCGAGGGTGAACCCATGGACAAGATCTTCAGCTTCAACGGCTTTGGTTGCAGCGGCGAGAACCGCTCCCCCCAGTTGAGCTGGCAGAGCCTGCCCGCCGGCACCCAGAGCGTCGCCATCACCGCCTATGACCCGGACGCCCCCACCGGCAGCGGCTGGTGGCACTGGCTGGTGGTGAACCTGCCGGCCAGCCAGAGCGAGCTGCCGAGCAATGCCTCCGGCAAGCTCAAGCAGGGGCTGGAGCTTGGCACCGACTACGGTACCCAGGGTTATGGCGGCCCCTGCCCGCCCGCCGGTCACGGCATGCACCGCTACCAGTTCACCGTCTGGGCCCTGCCCAAGGCGCTGGAGGTGAAGGCCAACACCCCGCCCGCCATGGTAGGCTACATGCTCAACAGCCTGGCCCTTGGCAAGGCCACCCTGACCGCCACCTTCACCACCCCCTAGGAGCCCGCCCGATGAGCACGCCCCTGCTGCAACTGAATCATTACTTCGGGATCCGCCAGCAGCCCCTGCGCCGGGTGCTCATCTACGCGCCGACCCTCATCTGGGTGCAGCAGGGCCGCAAGCAGCTGTGGTGGCGGGAGCAGCGCCTCTCCTTTGACAAGGAGAGCTGGCTGCTGATCCCGGCGGGTCACCGGCTCACCTTCGTCAACCAGCCGGAGCAGGGCACGTTTCGCTCCCAGGCGCTCACCCTGCTGGCCCCTCCACCGGCCGAGTGGCTGGCAGAGAGCCCCCTCGATCTCCTCAAGCCACCGGCCATCAGGGTGACGTCGGCCCTCGCCTTCTGCTTCGATCTCGTCACCACCATGGCGCAGCGGCAGCTCTGCGAGACGGCCCAGACCCAGCTGCTGCAAGGGTTTTATGGCGAGCTCAGGGAAGCGGGGGGCCTTGGCCTGCTCTTTCCTGCCACCACCATGACCCTGGGGGAACGGCTGGCCCGTTACCTCAGCGTGGAGCCTGGTCTCGATCACCGGCTGGAGACGGTAGCGACCCACTTCGCCATGAGCCGCGCCTCTCTGGTCCGCAAGCTGGCCGCCGAGGGGCGCAGCTTTCGCCAGGTGCTGACCCAGGTACGCCTGGGGCACGCCCTCACCCTGCTGCAACAGGGGCTCACTCCGCTTCAAACCGCCCTCGCCTGTGGCTACGACTCCCCCGGCCGCTTTGCCGCGCGCTTCAAGGAGGAGTTCGGCCTGACCCCCCACCAATACCTGCGTACCTGCCCCGGGAGCCATGCCGCTCGCCAGGTAGGAGAACGCTGATCGCCCCTCTCCTTTGCATGGCATCGAACGCCATGCTGCACCCAAAAAACAAAAAGGCCTCCGTAAGGGAGGCCTTTCTTATGGCAGCGCCAGAGGTGGCGACTTACTTCACGGTCACCCGGGCAAACTTGCGCTTGCCGACCTGGTAGACGGCGGTACCGGCACCGATGAGGGCCTTGCCATCGTCCAGCTTCTCGCCATCCACCTTGACCGCGCCCTGCTTGATCATGCGCAGCGCTTCGGAGGTGGTGGCCACCAGATCGGCGTCTTTGAGCAGGTTGGCGATGGCCAGCCCTTCCCCTTCCAGTGCCAGCTCGACTTCCGGCATGTCGTCCGGAATGGCGTTCTTGGAGAAGCGCTGGGTGAAGTCTTCGTGGGCCGCTTCGGCCGCCGCTTCATCGTGATAACGGGCGATGATCTCCTTGGCCAGCCAGATCTTCACGTCGCGCGGGTTGAGGGTGCCGGCAGCAATGCCTGCCTTGAACTCTTCGATTTCAGCCAGCGGACGGAAGGAGAGCAGTTCGTAGTAGTTCCACATCAGATCGTCGGTGATGGACATGATCTTGCCGAACATCTCCCCCGGGGCATCGTGCACGCCGATGTAGTTGGCAGCGGACTTGGACATCTTCTTGACGCCATCGAGGCCTACCAGCAGCGGCATCATCAGCACGCACTGGGTCGCCATGCCCGCATCTTTTTGCAGCTCGCGACCCATCAGCAGGTTGAACTTCTGATCGGTACCGCCGAGCTCGACATCCGCCTTGAGCGCGACCGAGTCATAGCCTTGCAGCAGCGGATAGAGGAATTCGTGAATGGCGATGGACTGGCCGCCCGAGTAGCGCTTCTTGAAGTCGTCACGCTCCATCATGCGGGCCACTGTCTGCTTGGCCGCCAGCTTGATCATGCCGGTCGCGCCCAGCTCGCTCAGCCAGGTGGAGTTGTACTCGATGCGGGTCTTGGCCGGGTCGAGGATCTTGAACGCCTGCTCGGCATAGGTGAGGGCGTTGTGCTTGATGGCCTCTTCGGAGAGCGGCGGACGGGTGGCGTTTTTGCCGGAGGGGTCACCCACCATGGCGGTGAAGTCACCGATCAGCAGGATCACTTCATGGCCCAGATCCTGGAAGGTCTTCAGCTTGTTGAGGATCACGGTATGACCCAGGTGGATGTCCGGCGCGGTCGGGTCCATCCCCAGCTTGATGCGCAGGGGGCGCCCTTCCTTCAACTTGGCGATCAGTTCTTCTTCAACCAGAATTTCTTCCGCTCCGCGCTTGATCTCGGCTAGCGCCACCTCGAGCTGGGACATTTTTTGACTCTCCAATCACGATTCCACAGGGCCAGACATATTACTGGAATGGCGGGCCAATTGGAAAGGCGGTAAACTCCGACCTTCTTCCGGGTTCAACTTTGTCTGCTTCTCATGGTCCTTTGGCACGCCTTCAACTCTCTCCCTCACTGGCACCGCAAGATGGTGCTTATCCTGAGCATCATGGTGATGATGCTGGCGGCCTGGCCGAGCGAACAGGCAGTCGCCACCCGGGTCGATGACAACGACAACGAACTGGCCGTCGAACAGCAGGTCGACGAGGAGGCCCAGCTGGCACGGGCCGAGCCCGTCACCCCGCCCAAACCGCGCTATGTCACCAGACAGGTGAAGGTGCGCAGCGGCGACAACATGGGGGTCATCTTCCAGCGCCTGGGCCTCAGCACCACGGATCTGCACCTCATCGACCAGCTCGAGGGCACGGATACCCTGCGCCTGCTCAAGCCCGGTCAGGAGCTCACCTTCAAGCTCACCAAGGGCGGCGAGCTGCACAGCCTCTATTACCCCCACAGCCTGGAGCAGGCGCTCAAGGTGAACCGCCGGGATGACGGCTTCGTGGCCAGGCCGGTGAAGATCGAGCTCGACACCCGCGAACAAGTGGCCCAGGGGGAAATCCGCTCCAGCTTCTGGGGCGCCGCCGTCGAAGCGGGCATGACGGAAGACCAGATCATGGATCTCGCCGCCATCTTCGGCTGGGACATCGACTTTGCCCAGGACCTGCAACCGGGGGACAGCTTCCGGGTGGTCTACCAGGACAAATACCAGGATGACGAGCGGGTTGCCTCCGGCGACATCCTGGCCGCCGAGTTCATCAACCAGGGGGCCATCTACCGCGCCGTGCTGAATGAGGATGGCAACTACTACACCCCGGACGGCAAGGCGATGCGCAAGAGCTTCCTGCGCGCGCCGGTCAACTTCAAATACATCAGCTCCAACTTCAATCCGCGCCGCCTTCACCCGGTCACCGGCAAGGTGCGTCCCCACAACGGCATCGACTACGTGGCGCCGGTGGGGACCCCCATCATGGCGGCGGGCGGCGGCAGCGTGGTGGCCGCCGGCTACAACCAGTTCAACGGCAACTACGTCTTCATCAAGCACGCGGGCAACTACGTGACCAAGTACCTGCACCTCTCCAAGCGCACCGTCAACAAGGGGCAGCGAGTGAAGCAGGGCCAGACCATCGGCCTGCTCGGCGGCACCGGCCGGGTCACAGGCCCGCACCTGCACTATGAGTTCGTGGTGGGCGGCGTGCACAAGAACCCGCGCACCCTCAACCTGCCCCAGGCGGAGTCTCTCAGCGGGCGGGCGCTGGCCAGCTTCAAGGCCCAGGCCATGCCCCAGCTCGCCAAGCTGGACAGCCCCGAGCTGCAACTGGCCAGAAACAAGGGCAACGGCGACGACAGCTGACCGCTGTCGACCAAGGTGGAACACGGTATCAGACCGTTCCTCTGCATCATTGAAAGGGGTTGTCATGAGCGGGCCATATATCCGATTGATGTCGGGGACCAAGGCGGAACACGGCATCGAACCGTTCCTCTGCATCATTGAAAGGGGGTTGTCATGACTGAGCGCTATATAGGCTGGATGTCCGGTACCAGAGCGGGGCATGGCATCGAACCGTTCCCCTGCATCATTGAAAGAGGGTTGTCATGACGGAACGCTATATAGGCTTGATGTCCGGTACCAGCATGGACGGTATCGACGCCGTGCTGGTGCAGCTCGAGGGGGATGCACTGCGGGTCGAGGTGGCCCTCTGCCATCCCTGGCCTGCCGATACGGCTCGCACCCTGCATGAGCTTTGCACCCCGGGGGAGAACGAAATCGACCGCATGGGGGTCGCCGACAACCTGGTGGCCCGCGAATTTGCCGCCGCCACCCAGGCCCTGCTCGCCAAGGCGGCGCTGACTCCCAAGGAGATTCGCGCCATCGGCAGTCACGGCCAGACCATACGCCACCGCCCTGCCCTCGGCTTTACCCTGCAGATCGGCAACGCGGCCCTGCTGGCGGCCCTGACCGGCATCGACGTGGTGGCCGATTTTCGCACCATGGACATGGCCCTCGGCGGTCAAGGGGCCCCCCTGGTGCCCGCCTTCCATCAGGCGCTCTTTGCCCGCCCCGGCGCCCTTCGGGTGGTGCTGAACCTCGGCGGCATTGCCAATATCTCGGTGCTGCTCGGCCAGGCCGACGGGGGGGCAGGTTCAGGGGTATATGGCTTCGATACCGGCCCCGCCAATACCCTGCTCGACGGCTGGTATCGCCGCCACCATCCGCACGGTGACAACTATGATGCCGGTGGCCAGTGGGCCGCCAGCGGCAGGCTTATCCCTGCGCTGCTGGAGCAGTTGCTGGCTCACCCCTACTTCGCCGCCCCCGCCCCCAAGAGCACGGGGCGTGAGATGTTCACCCTCGACTGGCTCGACGGCGAGCTGGACGGCTGCACATACGCCCCCGCAGATGTGCAGCGTACCCTGCAATCCCTTACCTGCCACAGCATCGCCCGCCAGTTGCCCGCCCACAGTGATGCGCCAACCCGGCCCGAGCTGTTTGTCTGCGGCGGCGGCGCCCACAACGCCCCGCTGCTGGCGGAGCTGGCAGCCCTGCTGCCCGACTGGCATCTGACCAGCACCGCCCAGCTCGGCCTTGCACCGGACTGGGTGGAAGGGGCCGCCTTTGCCTGGCTGGCACAACGCTTTATCCAGCGAAAGCCGGGCAACCTGCCTGCGGTGACCGGCGCGAGCCGCCCGGCGGTACTGGGCGCCCTCTATCCCGCCTGAGCCGCTTCCCGAGCGCCCTCCCCTCTAATGGAACAAGCCCGAACAGGTGCACCTGATCGGGCTTGTTGTTATGCCTGACGCCAGATGGCGCAGACCCGTCACTCTGTGCTCCCTACCCGAGCCGCTCTTTCAACCTGGCCGCCTGCGCCTTGAAGGTCTCATAATCGGCGACATGCCGACTCCTGGCGGCGGTGATCCACTGCACGCCCGTCTCGTCGGCGTGGGAAAATTCGATGCAAAACTCATATTTCGCGCTGGAGAGCAGCCCCATCAGGGCGCCAGACAGAAAACCTACCAGGGGCAGGAAGAGCACGATGAGCCAGTTGCCCGCCTGCTCGTAGGAAGGGGTGAAGTAAAAGAGCACACTGGAGGTGACCACTCCCAGCAACAAGGTCTTCTTGAGCCGATCCATCCAGCCGAGTGCTTTTACCTGCACGCCGACGATGCGGCCCAGATCGTAGCGATCCTTGTTCACCCTCAGTGTGTTGTCCGACTGTTCAATGGCAATGGCCATCCTGATACTCCGTCCTGTTGGCTATGGCGATAAGGGGTTGCCGTGGCGGCCCCGGATTGTGCATCCCGTGATCATGACGGACCAGCGGCCAGCCACGGGGCGATGGGCGGCGCCTCCCCCAACAGGAACACACGCTGCGCATGGTATCGTATGGCGCCAAACATCAAAAGGCGTTCACATCAAAAGGCGAGGTGGATCACCTTCTACCCACCCCTTGTCCCCCGTGCAGCCGTTGGCTTTTCTGGCAATCCTCTCTTGGGCAAGGTAGCCGGGGGATCAGGGGTCAGTGAGATAACAGTCCCGTGATGACCCTCAGCAGGGGCGGGCCGATGGGATGGTGCCATGGGCCCGCACCTCGAGAGCACTCCCATGGCCCTAGAAGGCCCACTTCAGGAAGCGGTTTACCTGGCGCTTGACCGGTGCACAGAGCGGCGGTTTGGGAGGCTCCAGGTTGATCTGTCTGCGGCCCACCCTGGCTTCGCCCCGCAGCAGGATCTGGAGATAGTGGGGGTGCTGGCGCTGGATGAATCGAGAGATCTCATGGGCCCAGGGTTTGGGGACTCCCCACAGGGTCGAGGCCAGGGCGCCGACGATACAGAAGAAGGCGGGCTCGTGCATGCCCATCCTGACGCCATTCTCCAGCGCCTCCTTGAAGGAGCCCGAATGGGCGATGCAGGTCATCACATTGACCATGAAGGCGGCATAGTCATCTTCCCCGCCGTGGCCCACCCTGGCCACCAGCCCGGCCTGCGGCCTGTAGCCGAACTGGTGGCCGATGTGCTCAAGCACCGCATTGCGCTGGCGAATGACCTTGGCATAGAACATCAGCATGGCGGTGCAGTCGAGCGCCTGGCTCAAGGCCTCCTGATGAGGATGGGTCTGGGTGGGACGGGGGGTGGTCAGCAGCGCGATCTCCTCCGAGATGGCGAGCAGACCGATGGGCACCGCCGTGCTGATAAAGGCAAGATCGATGGCGATCGCCAGGTCCTGACCCTCCTCCATTCGGCCAATGACCACCTGCTCGGCAAAGAGGCGACGCTGGCGCTCGATAAAGGCGCCATAGATCAGGGCCCTGAACTTCTTCTGGGGATAGGGGGTATCGAGCAGGGTCTCCATGGTCAGGATGGCGGCACCGGTGCGACCGCGCAGTTGATAGTCGGGGACGAGGGGGAAGTGCTTGCCTAGGCGGGGGGGTGGCCGAAACCCGCTGGTGCGGCTGTACATGTCACCCAGAATGAATCCAAGCATAAAACCTCCGAAGTCAGATGACGGGGGTCGCGATGCGATCGCATGTGCCACTCCCGGGCAGATGAGTGCCGATCCGTGCTGCTCGTCGGCAGGGTCCCTGATTTCATTATTAATCATACAGTTAATAATCCACCCAAACCCCGACCAAGGTCACAATAACGGCAGTTGATGACAAAGAACACAAATAAGGATGGTGCGGGGAAGATGAGCCGGCTGCATCGCAAGGAGTGCGGGATACGCCAGGGCGGCAAAGCAGGGCGGACTCCGGGGCCCCCTCACAGGGAGGGTCATGACAGGAGTGATATGCATCGGGGGGCGGCAAGTCGGGGCAGGCAAGGGGAAGGCCCCCTCCCCTTGCTTCTGCGCCCTGCTGGCGGGCTGCGTTCGCGCCACTGAAAAGATATGGCATAGGCGGTGTGGCGACCCGCCCATGTCAGCCTCCGCCGCAGGGGCTAAAAAGCGCCCTCTCTTTCTCCCGTATTTATGTCATGACCTGTGGCCATGCAAAGAGGGTGAATGTTATTTCAGTGTGCTCACCGCAGCATATTTTGGCGGCGCTGAACAGGGCGTCGAGAGAGCGATAAATAGATAGCTATGCAAAACTGGGAGAATAAGCTGCCATTTCGCCAAAAGTATTAACGGAGGATTCACAGGCTGTAACCCTGATGCGCGACAATATGGCGCTATCTGGTTCCACTTTCATGGTAAAGCGGGATCATCATCACCTTTATTTGCCATGTCCGTCATGAATTGAATCGCAAAATGAATATATTTCACTCTGTTGAGCCACCTCATAGAAACCGGATCCCGGTTTGCATCCCGGGATAACCGCCCCCTAGAATTCTCCCGTCTGAATCACCAGGCCAACTTCTCTCCCTTGTCTGTTGCACGCGCTGTCTGCATCGAAACAGGGCTCGACACTGTGATGATCGTTCTCCTTTTCTCCGTCGCCCTGCGGCGGGAACGGGCAACTGTTGCCGCAATATCACGAGTCATCAGCGTGCCGTATTCGGCCAGGGAAGAACAATGCGGCCCGGACCCTACATCAAAAACGAAAAAGGAGTATCGCCATGAGTGGTACCATCATCAAGTCAGCCAGAAATACCCCCAATGCGCCTCAGGATCTGGGGCCCTATACCCAGAGCGTGGCCTTCTCCCACTACAACAATATTGCCGCCCAGCTCCCGGTCGATCCGAAAACGGGCGCGCTGGTCGCAGGGGATATCCAGGCGCAGGCCAGACAGTGTCTCACCAATATCCAGGCCATCGTCCAGAGCGTTGGCCACGGCATGGAGGACATGGTGAAGGTGACCCTGTTCCTCGCGGACATCGCCGACCTCGATGCCGTCAACGCCGTCTATCGGGAATTCTTCCCCCACTCGCTGCCGACCCGCACAGTGCTCGCCGTCGCCAGTCTGCCGCTCGGCGCCAGGGTGCAGATGGACGCCCTGCTCTCCAACGGGGAAGGCACCTTCCCCCAGGCCCCCTGCCCGCTGCTCAAGATCTCCCGAAACAGCGACCGCGCCCCGCAGGATCCGCTCTCCAGCCAGAGCGTCGCCTTCTCCCATTACAACAATATCGGTGCCCAGCTGCCCCTCGACCCCGCCTCCGGCGCCCTGGTTGACGGTGGCATCCGCGAGCAGGCGGCCCAGTGCCTGCGCAATATCAAAACCGTGCTGGAGAGCATCGACGTGCCCTTTGACGACATCGTCAAGGTGACCGTCTATCTGACCAATCTGGCGGATCTCGACGCCGTCAACGAGGTTTACACCACCTTCTTCCCGGACTCCGCCATCGCCCGTGCCGTCGCCTATCTGCCCGCCCGCTCTGTGGTCAGTGCCGCCGCCCTGCCGCTGAGCGCCCGGGTGCAGATGGATGCGGTCATCTCCCACGGTGACGGCACCCCGCCCCAGCTGGTGGAAGACAGGCACAATCTGGTGATCCGTGCCCGCAATACCGACAAGGCACCGAGAAGCCCGCTGCATACCCAGAGCGTCGCCTTCTCCCACTACAACCATATCGCGGGCCAGCTGCCGCTCGACATGACCACAGACAAAGTGCTGACCGGTTGCGTCCGTGAGCAGACCGCCCAGTGCCTCGGCCATATCAAGACCATCGTCGAGAGCATCGGCCACGTGATGGACGATATCGTCAAGGTCAATATCCAGCTTGCCAACATCGCGGATCTGGCGGAGGTGGATGCCATCTACGCCAAATATTTCCCGGGCTATCTGCCTGCCCGCACCGTGATTGGCGTCAGCGAGCTGCCCGCCGGCGCCCTGGTGCAGATGGATGCGGTGATGTCCAACGCCGAAAGCACCCCGCCGCAGGTGTAAGTTTTCGCTCAAAAAAAAAAGAGGCCGGCTATATGCCGGTCTCTTTTTTGGTAACAGGAAGGGATATTATTTTTATGGCATCGTCTTAAAGAACGCGAACGTCCGATTACGCTTCGCTAATCGAACCTACAGGCTGTGGTGATTTTTCTTGATTGCTCTTCGCTTTTAACTTTGCATTGCGTGCAGATATAAATTTCCTAGCGATTTTTATTTGCTTTTTAGACATTGGGATTTTATCTTTACTGGCAACTGCATTTATTTTAACTTCTAAAATCCCTTCAAATATAGTTAAATTAGGTTTAGTAAATCCTTGGCTAAGAATCAACTCTTGAAAAACCATGGACTCGATAAGTAGATTTTTAAAAAATTTATTGTCACCATATACAACTGCCTGATAAAATAAATATTTTACCTCATACGCTGTTAGTTGTGATGCTAAAATTCTCCAGTAAGTTTCTTTAATTAGTGGAGCCTTACATTCCTCATCTATAAGGGTAAGGATACTATAGAAAGTACCGATATATCGACTTTGCTTAATAAAAACAGACTTAATAGACCGAATTAGTTCATATTTATAGGCAAGTAGAGCATTCTCTTCACTTGGAAGGGAACGATATCCTTGTGAAGCCCACAATTTATCAAACTTTAAGATTAAAAATCGCAATGCCTCGACACCACAGAGCCGAGTTGATTGCTCTTGGGTTCTGATAGATAAATCTTTAAGA
>NZ_PQLN01000045.1:0-37660 GCF_002919855.1 Aeromonas sp. ASNIH8
ACAGTTAGTTAAGATCTCGACTATTTACAGCTTGGCAACGCAAGGTACAATTAAAATCGTACTTGGCGCCGCTCAACTGATCGATACTTGATCAACTAGCGCAAAGAATGATCATGCGTCGGCCCTGTCACCGGTTTTGACCGGGTGGAAGTTCCACTCCGGGTGGTGATGATGGCCGGTGATGGAGTCGATGGCGTTGTGGGTGCAATAGATGGGGGTGCCGGGGATGCGGGCCATCAGCTCGGTCAGGGCGCCGGCGTGATCCTCCTCGGCGTGGTTGATCACCACGTAGTCGATGGAAGCGAGATCGATCTCGGCCGCCAGGTTCTGCACGAACTCCCGGCTGAACTTGTGATCGACGGTGTCGATCAGCACGTTTTTCCCTTCGCGGATGAGGTAGCTGTTGTAGCTGGTGCCCTTGTGGGTCTTGTACTCGGTGCCGTGGAAGTCGCGTACCTCCCAGTCCCGTTGGCCGACCCAGTGGATGTTGTTCTTGACGTGAATGCTCATCAGGCAGTTCCTCGAATGCAATAGTGGATGTTCAACTGAACCAGCTATTGCAGCGGACGTGCCAAATTGTAACCCATTGTTTTTAATGGCTTCGCATATCACTCGTTGTCATTAAGACACCACACCGTTATAGTCAAAATCACAAACATACTGTCATTTGGACAATTATCGTGATCTCGACCGACAGCCTGGCGCGCATCGCCCTCGACCTGCAACTCGGCATCTCCCATCAGGACCGCTTCCACCGCCTGATCCAGAGCGTGCGCAGCCTGCTGAACTCGGATGCCTCGGCCCTGCTGCGCTACGAGGGGTGCCAGTTCATCCCGCTGGCCATCGACGGCCTGATGCAGGACGTGCTGGGGCGCCGCTTCGCCCTCAAGGATCACCCGCGCCTCGAGGCCATCGCCCGCGCCGGGGATGTGGTGCGCTTCCCTGCCGACAGCGCCCTGCCCGACCCCTATGACGGCCTGCTGCCGGATCACGACGACTTCAAGGTACACGCCTGCGTCGGCCTGCCGCTCTTCTCGGATCAGGCGCTGATCGGCGCCCTGACCATAGACGGCATGAACCCGACCCAGTTCGACGGCATCAGCGACGAGGAGCTGCGGCTGGTGGGGGCTCTGGCCGCCGCCGCCCTCGACAACGCCCTGCTGCTGGAGCGGCTCGCCCGCCAGAGCAGCGAGCCCCTGGTCCCCGGCACCCGGCCCGGCCCTGAGCAGCCGGAGATGATAGGGCACTCCCCCGCCATGGCCCGGTTGCGCCACGAGATAGACGTGGTGGCAAGCTCCGAGCTGAGCGTGCTGATTTTGGGGGAGACGGGGGTCGGCAAGGAGCTGATCGCCAAGGCGGTGCATGGCGGCTCACCCCGCGCCCATGCCCCCCTGGTCTACCTCAACTGCGCCGCCCTGCCCGAATCCGTGGCCGAGAGCGAGCTGTTCGGCCACGTGAAGGGGGCCTTCACCGGCGCCATCCACAATCGGGCGGGCAAGTTCGAGCTGGCGGACAAGGGCACTCTGTTTCTCGACGAGATAGGGGAGCTCTCCCTGGCGCTGCAGGCCAAGCTGCTGCGGGTGCTGCAATACGGCGATCTGCAGCGGATCGGTGACGACACCCCGCTCAAGGTGAATGTGCGCATCCTGGCGGCCACCAACCGGGATCTGAAACAGGCGGTGGTCGAGGGGCAGTTTCGGGCCGACCTCTACCACCGGCTGAGCGTCTTCCCGATCCACGCCCCGGCACTGCGGGAACGTCCGGGCGACATTCCCCTGCTGGCCGGTTACTTTTGCGAGCGCTGCCGGCTCGGCCTGGGGCTGGAGCAGCTGCGTATCCAGCCACAGGCGCTGCAACTGCTCGAGCGCCACGACTGGCCCGGCAACGTGCGGGAGCTGGAGCACGCCATCCACCGCGCCGCCGTGCTGGCCAGGGCCGAACAGGGCAGCCCCTCGCCGACCCTGGAACCCCACCACTTCAACCTGGGGCCGACGGGCTCATCCCTGCCCGCCGACACCGTCAGCCAGCCCGCCTCTCCGGCCATTGCCGGTCTCGGCCTTCGCGCCGCCACCGATCTGTTCCAGCGCCAGCTCATCGAGCAGACCCTGACGGCCCATGACGGCAACTGGGCCGCCAGCGCCCGGGCGCTGGATCTGGACGGCGGCAACCTGCACCGCCTCGCCAGGCGGCTCGGTCTCAAGGCCTGACGCCCCCAGATACGAGAGGGGCCCAAAAACAGAAACCCCCTCGCTGGCGAGGGGGTTTCTTGTTCATGGCACCCGTGGCGCCGTCAGCGCAGGGACTTGACCGAGCGGCGGACGATGAGCTCCGGCTGCACCGTCATGGACTCCACTTCCAGCTCCTTGTTGCGGATCCGGCGCACCAGTTGCTGCACCGCCAGCAGACCGAGCTCGGCCTTGGGGTGGCGGATGGTGGTGAGCGGCGGGCTGGAGAAGCGCGCCATCTCCACGTCGTCATAGCCGATCATGGAGATATCGTCCGGCACCTTGACCCCGGCCTCCCAGGCGGCGCAGATGGCACCGATGGCCATGGGATCGTCGAAGGCAAAGACCGCGGTCGGGCGAGGGGTGAGGGCCAGGATGCGCTGCATGGCATCGAAGCCGCTCTGGCTCTCGTAGTCCCCTTCGAAGATCTGCTCCTCTGTCAGGGTCATCCCCTGTTCGGCCAGGGCATCGCGCACCCCGTCCAGCCGTTGCTGGGTAGTCGGCTTGGCGAGATGGCCGGTGATGCAGACGATGTTGGTGTGGCCCTGCTCCAGCAGATGGCGCATGGCCAGACGCGCGCCGATGCGGGCGTTGTCGTTGATCACGTTGGCGAAATCGCACTCGTTGCCCCAGTCCAGCACCACCTGCGGCACCTTCTTGTGGATGCGCAGCATGTCCCTGAACTGGGTGTCGATATCGGTCCCCAGCACCAGCAGACCGTCCACCCGCTTTTCCATCAGCATGCGCAGATAGTGCTGCTGGCGGGGCGGCTGGTTCTCGGTGTTGCACAGGATCAGGCTGTAACCCTGCTCGAAGCAGTAGGCTTCCACCCCCTGTACCACTTCCGCGAAGAAGGGGTTGGCACTGGTGGTCACCAGCATGCCGATGGTCTTGGTCGAATTGATCTTGAGACTGCGCGCCACCGAGTTGGGCGCGTAGTTCAGCTCTGCCACCGCCTCAAGCACTTTCTGGGTTGCGTCTTCGCTGACCCGACGGGTGTGATTGAGTACATGTGAGACGGTGGAGATGGATACGCCTGCGCGCGAGGCGACATCCTTGATAGTTGCCATCTCTGTCTCCTGAATAACAAAGGCGGAACAGTAGCAGATTTCCCGAATAAAGGCTTGGTTTTAACGGGCGCTGCCAGTGAATTATCAATGCTGGCTAATCTATGCGGTCATTTCTTTTTGCGCAAACGGATTTTGGTCAAAATGAGAGCGGGCGCAGAATGAAATATCGTCAGTTTTTTACTCTGGAAATTGTCACCATGACAATTTGTTATCTGTATGTTGCACCACCTTGACAACATTAAACTCCGATAAACAGAAATAAACTGCGCGTTAGTTTCACAAAACCCCTCTTGCGCCTGCTCCGGTTAGTATCTTTAACATCTTGTTATTGCCCGGCGAGGAATGATAGAACCTTATCTATCGCCGGGCTGGCGGGACACAGGCTCGGAATGACGTGCATAAAATGAAACAATTCACTGATTAAGGGACGAATCAATGCATAACTTCAGCAAAATGGCAGTCAGAGCAGCGGTTTCTTTGGCTCTGTTTGGATCAGTTTCCATGGCCAATGCGGCCGATACCATCAAGATCGGCATCGCCGGCCCCCTGACCGGCCCGGTCGCCCAGTACGGTGACATGCAGTTCACCGGCGGCAAGATGGCGGTCGAGCAGATCAACAAGGCGGGCGGCATCAAGGGCAAGCAGATCGAAGCCGTCATCTATGACGATGCCTGCGATCCCAAGCAGGCTGTGGCCATCGCCAACAAGGTGATCAACGACGGCGTCAAGTTCGTGGTCGGCCACCTCTGCTCCGACAACACCCTGCCCGCCTCCGACATCTATGAAGATGAAGGGGTCCTGATGGTCACCCCCGCCTCCACCAACCCCAAGATCACCGAGCGCGGTTACCAGCTGACTCTGCGCACCATCGGTCTGGACAGCGACCAAGGCCCGACCGCCGCCAAGTACATCATCGAGCAGGTCAAACCCCAGCGCGTGGCCGTCATCCACGACAAGAAACAGTACGGTGAAGGCATCGCCTCCAGCGTGAAAGCCGCGCTGGACAAGGCCGGCGTCAAGGTCGTTGCCTATGAGGGCATCACCGCCGGCGACAAGGACTTCTCCGCCCTGATCGCCAAGCTGCAAAAAGAGAACGTGGACTTCGTCTACTACGGCGGCTACCACCCCGAGCTGGGTCTGATCCTGCGCCAGGCTGGCGAGAAGGGTCTGAAGGCCAAGTTCATGGGTCCGGAAGGCGTGGGCAACAAGGACATCTCCGCCATCGGCGGCCCGGCTTCCGAAGGCCTGCTGGTGACCCTGCCGAACAAATATGACCTGGTGCCGGCCAACGCCCCCATCGTGGAAGCGTTCAAGGCCAAGGGTCAGGACTCCTCCGGTCCGTTCGTCTGGACCACCTACGCCGCCATGCAGGCCCTGGCGGCCGGTATCGCCAAGGCGGGCGAGGATGATCCGGCTGCCGTCGCTGCCGCCATCAAGGCCGCACCGATCGACACCGTGATGGGCCCCCTGACCTGGGCACCGAACGGTGACCTGAAAGGCTTCGAATTCGGTGTGTTCCAGTGGCATGCCGACGGTACCTCCACTCAACTCAAATAATCTGCCGGTCGGGGTGACGTGAGTCACCCCTCCTTTCTTTGCGGGCAAGTACACAGGGAACGCGGTATGTCCGAACACCTTCTTTATCTGGTTCAGCAGTTGCTGAACGGATTGACCATAGGCAGCACCTATGCGTTGATCGCCATCGGCTACACCATGGTCTACGGCATCATCGGCATGATCAACTTCGCCCACGGCGAGGTCTACATGATCGGCTCCTATGTCGCCTTCATGGTGATGGCCGGGCTCATGATGATGGGCATCGACAGCACCGTGCTGCTGCTGGGGGGCGCCTTCCTGGTCAGCATCATCATCACCGGCAGCTATGGCTGGTCCATAGAACGGGTGGCCTATCGTCCACTGCGGGGCGGCAACCGCCTGATCCCCCTCATCTCCGCCATCGGCATGTCGATCTTCCTGCAGAACATGATGCGGATGGCCCAGGGCTCGCGTGACATCGCCATGCCCACTCTGATCTCCGGGGGCTGGACCCTCGGCGGCGAGGATGGCTTCCAGGCCAGCCTCTCCTACATGCAGCTCATCATCTTCGTGGTGACCTTCGTCACCATGCTGGCGTTGACCCAGTTCATCGGCCGCTCCCGCATGGGGCGTGCCTGCCGTGCCTGTTCCGAAGACATCAAGATGGCCAACCTGCTAGGGATAGACACCCACGTGGTCATCTCCATCACCTTCGTGCTGGGTGCCGCCCTGGCCGCCGTCGCGGGGGTGCTGCTCGGCATGTACTACGGTGTCATCAACCCCTATCTCGGCTTCATGGCGGGCTTGAAGGCCTTCACCGCCGCGGTATTGGGCGGCATCGGCAGCATTCCCGGTGCCGTACTGGGCGGCCTGCTGCTCGGCGTGGTGGAAGCGCTCACCGCGGGCTATCTCAGCACCGAGTACAAGGATGTGATGGCCTTTGCCCTGCTCATCTTCGTGTTGCTCTTCATGCCCACCGGCATCCTGGGTCGTCCGGAGGTCGAGAAGGTATGAAAAACCAATCTATGCATGCCCTCGTGCTGCTGTTCATGACCATCACTGGCATTCTCGGCCGTCCGGAAGTGGAGAAAGTCTGATGAAACGTCAATTTATCCATGCCTGCATCGCCAGCCTGGTGCTGCTGGTGCTCTCCTTCTGGCTGCTCGGCTTCAAGCTGGAGACCGATGGCTCCCGCCTGCTGGTGGTGAGCCGCCTCGATGTGTCGCTGGCCTGGCTGCTGGGGGGCGCCACCATCGTCTTCTGGTTCCAGATGCTGCGCGGCCAGATAAGCCGGCTGTTCCAGGCCTCCATCAGCGGCTTCTCCGTCGGCTTCACCAAGCTGGTGCTGCCAAGCCCCGAAGAGGCCCCCAAGCTCTATAATCTCACCGCCGTGCTGGTGCTGCTGTTTGCGGTGAGCTGGCCCTTCATGGCCTCTCGCGGCGCCATCGATCTGGCCACCCTCACCCTGATTTACATCATGCTGGGGCTGGGACTGAACGTGGTGGTGGGCCTCGCCGGTCTGCTCGACCTCGGCTATGTCGGCTTCTATGCGGTCGGCGCCTACAGCTACGCCCTGCTCAACACCTACTTCGGTCTGAGCTTCTGGGAGTGTCTGCCCATCGCCGGTCTGCTGGCGGCCACCTTCGGCTTCCTGCTCGGGTTCCCGGTGCTGCGGCTGCGGGGGGACTACCTGGCCATCGTCACCCTGGGCTTTGGCGAGATCATCCGCATCCTGCTCAACAACATGACCACCCTGACCGGCGGTCCGAACGGGATCTCCGGCATTCCGAAACCGACTCTGGGGGGGCTCGAGTTCAACCGCACCGTCAAGGATGGGGGCTTTGGCACCTTCCACGACTTCTTCGGCATCGCCTACAACGCCAACCACAAGGTGATCTTCCTCTACCTGATGGCCCTGGTGCTGGTAGTGGCGACCCTGTTCGTCATCAACCGCCTGCTGCGCATGCCGCTCGGCCGTGCCTGGGAGGCGCTGCGGGAAGACGAGATCGCCTGCAAGTCCCTGGGGCTCAACCCCACCATCATCAAGCTGACCGCCTTCACCATAGGCGCCTGCTTCGCGGGCTTTGCCGGCAGCTTCTTCGCCTCCCGCCAGGGCTTCATCAGCCCGGAATCCTTCGTCTTCATCGAGTCGGCCATCGTCCTTGCGATTGTGGTGCTGGGAGGCATGGGCTCCCAGATCGGGGTGGTGCTGGCGGCCATCGTGATGACGGTGCTGCCGGAGCTCGCCCGCGAGTTCAACGAATATCGCATGCTGATGTTCGGTCTCTTGATGGTATTCATGATGATCTGGCGGCCGCAGGGACTGCTGCCCATGAGTCGACCCCATATGGAGCTGCGTAAATGAGCAACAATCAACCATTGTTGGATGTCTCAGATCTGTCGATGCGCTTTGGCGGCCTGCTCGCGGTCAACGGCGTCAAGCTGGATGTGGAAAAGGGGGAGGTGATCTCCATCATCGGCCCCAACGGGGCGGGCAAGACCACCATCTTCAACTGCCTGACCGGCTTCTATCGCCCGAGTGGCGGTGTCATTCGCTACAAGGGTGAGGAGATCCAGGGGTTGCCCGGCCACCTCATCGCCCGCAAGGGCATTGTGCGGACTTTCCAGCACGTGCGCCTGTTCAAGGAGATGACAGCGGTGGAAAACCTGCTGGTGGCCCAGCACAGGCATCTCAATACCGGCTTCATCGCCGGCCTGTTCAAGACCCCCTCCTTCCGCCGTGCCGAGAAAGAGGGGCTGGAGCAGTCCGCCTTCTGGCTGGAAAAGGTGGGCCTCAAGGATCTCGCCAACCGCGCCGCGGGCAACCTGGCTTACGGCCAGCAGCGCCGCCTCGAGATCGCCCGCTGCATGGCGACCCGGCCCGAACTGCTGATGCTGGATGAACCGGCCGCAGGTCTCAACCCCAAGGAGACCGACGAGCTCAACGAGCTCATCTCCAACCTGAGGGACGAGTTCGGGGTCTCGGTGCTGCTGATCGAGCACGACATGAAGCTGGTGATGGAGATCTCCAACCGCATCTTCGTGGTCAACCAGGGCACCCCGCTGGCCCACGGCAAACCGGACGAAATCCGCAGCAATCCGGCGGTGATCAAGGCCTATCTGGGCGAGTCGTAAGGACAAAAAGATGTTAGAACTTCGCAACGTATCGACCCACTACGGCAAAATTCAGGCGCTGCACGACGTCAGCGTCGAGGTGAAAGAGGGGGAAATCGTCACCCTGATCGGCGCCAACGGCGCCGGCAAGACCACTCTGCTGATGACCCTGTGTGGCGAGCCCAAGCCCAGCAGCGGTTCCATCTGGTTCGAGGGGGAGCAGATAGACTCCCTCACCACCGCCCGCATCATGCGCAAGGACATCGCCGTGGTGCCGGAGGGGCGCCGCATCTTCGCCCGCCTCACGGTGGAGGAGAACCTGCTGATGGGGGCCTTCTTCGTCGACAAGGCGGAGCAGCGCGGCCTGCTGGATCAGATATTTACCCTGTTCCCCCGCCTGCACGAGCGGCTGGAGCAGCGGGCAGGCACCATGTCCGGCGGCGAGCAGCAGATGCTGGCCATCGGCCGCGCCCTGATGAGCAAGCCGCGCCTGCTGCTGCTGGATGAACCCTCCCTGGGACTGGCGCCCATCGTCATCCAGCAGATCTTCGACACCATAGAGCAGCTGCGCCAGAAGGGGATGACCATCTTCCTGGTGGAGCAGAACGCGAACCAGGCGCTCAAGCTGGCGGATCGCGGCTATGTGCTGGAGAACGGCCGGGTGGTGCTGCAAGACACGGGAGAGGCCCTGCTGGCCAACCCCGCCGTCCGCCAGGCCTATCTCGGCGGCTGAGGATGCAGCAACCATCGTCACCCTTCCCCTGCCACGCTCCCCGAGCCCGGCAGGGGAACAGCCCCCCGCCGAGGAGCACATCGTGAGCCGTGCGCGGGCGACACAGGATCAGCACCACTTCTGGCACGATCCCGCCCTGCCCTTCATCGAGGCGCGGGCGGTGCAGGATGGCCGGCGCGTCTGCTACGACAAGCACAGCCACCCCCACTTCTCCATCGGCGCCATCACCGGCGGCCACAGCCACTACCTCAACCAGCGCAGCCTGCAAGAGGTCGGCCGCGGCAGCCTGGTGCTGATGAACCCGGAAGAGGTGCACGCCTGCAATCCCGTCGCTGACCAGCCCTGGTCCTATCTGATGTTCTACATCGACAACCTCTGGTTGCAGCGCCAGCAGGAGGAGGCCGGGCTCGGCAACGCGTTTCGCCCCTTCGACATGACCGCAAGCCGGGATCCCCTGCTCTACCAGGGGCTCTGCCGGCTTCATCGGCAACTGGTGGAGGAGCCGGATCCCCTGGCTCGCGAAGTGGCCTGCCACCTCTTCAGCCGCCAGCTTCTCGCCAGGCTCACCCCGGCCAAGTGGGATGACCGCCCTCCCCGGCACCTGCAGCGAGCCGCCGAGCTGATGCAGGACGAGAGTGCCTGCGCCCTCACCCTGGCGCAGCTGAGTGCGGTGGCCGGGCTTACCCTTTCCCATTTCGTGCGCGCCTTCAGCCGCCACTACGGCATGACGCCCCACGCCTACCTGCTCGATCAGCGCATTCGCCACGCCCGCACCCTGCTGCGCCAGGGGCAGCCCCTGGCGGAAGTGGCCCTTGCCAGCGGTTTTGCCGATCAGGCCCACTTCCAGCGCCAGTTCAAACGCCGGGTGGCCGCCACCCCGGGCCAGTACAGAACGCAGCTCGCCCCTCAGGACGAGCGCACCAGATAGGCGGCGCTGAGCAGCAGCAAGAGCGCCATGGCCCGATTGAACCAGCGCAACCGGCGAGGAGAGACCAGCCACCCCTGCAATCGGCTGCCCGCATAGGCCCAGCAGGCGATGGAGCCGAGGCAGATCACCAGATAGATGCCGGTAAAGAGGGCGATCTGGCTCATGCCGCCCGCGATCCCATAGGCTCCCATCCCCATGCTGGCGGCGAGCCAGGCCTTGGGATTGAGCCACTGCATCAGGGCCCCGTACCAGAAGGCGGGGGGTACGCCCTCCACTTCCTCCACCTCGCCGCTGTCCACCAGCAACTGCCAGGCCATCCAGCCGAGAAAGAGCACGCCGCCCCAGTGAATGGCCCCCAGCGCCACAGGCCAGCGGGACAGGGCGCCGCCAAGACCCAGCCCCATCAGCAGGAGCAGCAGGATGAAGCCGAGGGTGGCCCCCACCACGTGGCGCAGGCTGGCCGTGAAACCGTACCGGGCGCCGGTGCCAAGGGCGACCAGATTGACCGGCCCCGGGGAGATGGACATGGCCAGGGCAAACCCGGCCATGGATAACAGCAGACTGAATTCCATGGATGATGCTCGTTCAATTGAGGGAAGCCCGAGCCTACCCGGCCCGGGCGGCCCGATATTGAAGAAAATTGCGATCCCCTGGATGCCGCCCCCATTGCACACTTAGCGCAAACCGCCGCTTGCGGTAAACTGCCCTTCAACCCTCCATTTTCAGGACATCTCAATGGACCAGTTTGCCCATATCAGCGCCCATGATGCCCACCAGAAGCTGAGCGCAGGCGAAGCCCGTCTCGTGGACATTCGCGATCCCCAATCCTTCGAGACGGCCCACGCGGTCGGCGCCTTCCACCTCACCAACGGCACCCTGGTTCGCTTTATGAACGAGGTGGACTTCGATACCCCCGTCATCGTGATGTGCTATCACGGCAACAGCAGCCAGGGGGCGGCCCAGTACCTGCTGCAACAGGGCTATGACGAGGTCTATAGCCTGGATGGCGGTTTCGAGGCCTGGCGCAGGGAGTTCCCCATCCAGGCGGGGGACGCATGACAGAGGCGGGTCGTTCCTCCTCCACCGGCATGATCCAGCTGCTGGTGCTGGGCGACGCCCGCATGGCCCAGGCGCTGGTGGATTATCTCGCTACCCTGGGCATTCCGTGCGAGCTGACCCAGTCCGAGCTCGGCGTCTCGGTCTGGCTGGCAGACGAACGGCGCCTCGCCCAGGCCCAGCAGGAGGTCAAACGCTTCCTGAGCGAACCCAATCACCCCCGCTACATGGAGGCCTCCTGGCAATCCGGCCATGCCGATGCCCGGATCGACTACAGCAAGGGGATGACGGATCCGGTCACCGACTTCCTCCACCAGGCGGGCCCCCTGACCCTGGTGGTCATCATCGCCTGCCTGGCCATCTACGCTCTGGATGCCATAGGCCTGCCCATCTTCGACGAGCTCGCCTTCCACCCCACCCTGGCCCAGTTCACCGACTGGCAGGCCTGGCGCTACGTCACTCCGGCCTTCATCCACTTCTCGGTGCTGCACCTGGTGTTCAACCTGTTGTGGTGGTGGTATCTCGGTGGCCAGATAGAGCAGCGCCTCGGCAGCGGCAAGCTGTTCATCCTGCTGATCGTCGGGGCTGCCCTGCCCAATATCGCCGAGTTCTTTGCCAGCGGCCCGCGCTTTGGCGGCCTCTCCGGGGTGGTCTATGCCCTGCTCGGCTACAGCTGGCTGCGAACCAGGCTGCAACCGGATTGCGGCCTCGCCATGCCGCCAGCCCTGATGGGCTTCATGCTGGTCTGGCTGGTGCTCGGCTTCTTGGACATGCTCGGTACCCCCACCGCCAACATGGCCCATTTGGTCGGCCTGCTGGTCGGCCTTGCCCAGGGCTGGCTGGACAGACACCACAGGCCAGACTGAGCCGATTTATCATAAAAAAACGCCGCCCCAAGGGGCGGCGTTTTTATTGGTCGGCCGGCTTACTGCTTGAGCAGGCTGCCATCGGTCACCTTGACCGCGGTACCGCCGCTTGCGAAGAAGCTGCCGAACTGGGTCTGCATCTCGGTGGTGACGGCGCCGGTCGGATCGAAGTTCTCGTCCGGTGCCAGCAGCGAGCTGTGACCCCCGGCCACGAAGCGGGCCGCTCTGTGGTTGGCGGCGCCGGTGGCGGTCAGCGGTTGCAGGGCCAGAACCTTGAACAGCGGCTCGGTGCCACCCAGCGGGGCGGTGGCGATGCTGTTCGGGATCACCCGATCCGACAGGCTCAGGGCGCCGTCTCCGACGATTTCGGTGGCAAACAGCGGGAAGTCCGCCGCGATGCCGCTCCCCAGGTTGATGGGGTCTGCCGAATCCAGCACCGACTGCGCCGCAAAGCTGTAGCTCTGCAAGGTACTGGCCGCCGTGGCCTGGGTGGCCGCATCCTGGCTCGGCAGGAATTCGTTGACGAAGCAGGTCGGTACTGCCGTCTTGCAGTTCGGGGCGTAGGCGGTAAAAGCTGCCTTCAGGGCCGCACTGCCAGCGGTCAGCACGCTCATCTGGATGGTCGGACCGAAGGTCGGCGAGTTCAGCAACAGCGGCGCTATGCCGCCACCCGGCATGGCCAGGCCGCCAGTGTCGAACTTGAACAGGGCGTCTGCCGTCGGGTTGCCAACAGACTGGTTGGCCACCGCCAGCAGGTTGGCCCCCGCGATGGCGCCCAGAGAGTGACCCAGGAAGTGTACCTTGAGGCTGCCTGCGGTGCCGATGGCGCCCTTGGCATTGGCCAGCCCCACCGCCAGACGCAGGCCCAGCAGATCCGCCACGCTCTGTTTCAGGTTGTCGCGGGCCACGGTCAGGTAGCTCAGGTTCAGGTAGGGGGTCGGGTTGTCGGAGGTGGTCACCGAGTCCATGCTGCCGGTCAGGGCGAAGCCGCGTTCACCATGCAGGGGATGATCGATCACCACCACGGCCACGTTCTTGCTCGCCTGGGCACCGGCACCAATCTGGCCAAGGGCCAGGGCGTAGGCGTTCTCCTTCACGGAGGTGACGCCGTGCTGATAGATGATCACGTCGGTGATGTTCGCCAGCGGTGCGGCGGCGAAGATCCGCATCGGGACGGACTGCACCTCTTCCAGTGCCGGCAGCGGGTTGAAGCGCCCGATATTCATCTCGGGATCCAGCGCCTTGCCGCCGGAGGTGAGGGTCACCCCGATCAGCTTGCTCGCCTCCGCCAGCAGCTCGGCCTGACGGCTCGGATCGGCGATGAGTTCGCCCAGCAGGGCCGGATCCACGCCCGCCCCCACCAGGCCGCCGATCACTTCGGCATCCTGGGCCTTCAGGGCGTTCGCGATGGCGTAGAGGCTGGGGATGGCACCGTGCCAGGACTGGGTCTTCGCCTTGTCCCAGGAGCCGGCGGTAGCCGGGGAGGAGAGGAAGTAGGGCAGCTTGACGGTGCCGCTGTAGACGGTGGTACCCAAGGCCAGATTGTGGAGTGGAGTGCCGTCACCAAAAGCGGCGGCAATCGCATCCTTCTGCTCCTGGGGCAGGAAGTTCTCGGCGTCCAGCTGGGTCAGGAAGGGGCTGCCGCCGCTCACCGACAGGGTATAGGTGCCAGGCAGGCTGGTATTGCCCAGGGCGTCCTGCTTCCACAGGGCGGCGGCGTCCAGGGTCGGGCTCTTGAGCACGGATGCGGCCGCCCCTTTCACCGCCACCAGCACGTCGGCGCCGGACTGGGTGCCGAACCAGTCGGAGAAGATCACGTGATCGCTGGTGATGCCGGTGGCAGCCTTGAACAGCCCTTCCTGCAGCGCAATCAGGCCGCTGATGGTCTGCTCCTGGGCGTTGCTGCCGGTGCTGGTCTTGTAGTTGCTGTAGTCGCTACCCGGTCGCAGGGGGGCACCCGTGCTGTCTTTGAGGGTATCAGTCGCCACTATCATGTAGTAGGAAGAGGGGTTGAGAGGCTTGAGCGGCACCAGATTCAGCTTGCCGGTCGTCTCGGCCACCACGAAGTCCACCCCGTAGGTCAGCACCTTTTTCACGCCGCTCGGACGCAGGGCCGCACTGTCAAACTCCAGCTCCATCAGGTAGAGGGGTGCCACGGAGGCTGCGAATTCAGCAGCGGCCGGCGCCTTGACCTGGATGCCGGAGGCCGTCACCGGCACTATCTGGATCGCCTGGGTAGTCGACCAGCCATCCAGGGTGGAGAGGGCGGACACCGGGTTGGAGAGATCCGCCGTTTCCGTGGAGAATTTCAGGGTACCGTCGGTCGCACGGGCTGCCAGGGCGCTGGGTCGGACTGCATTGGAGCCGCTCAGCAGATAATCGAGATAGCTTGAGGTATCGCCTGTGTTGTCGTCACTGCCACCACAACCGCTCAGCAGCGCACTGACGACGGCCGCGTAAATTAGCTTTTTCTTCATATCCTTATCTCTTTTATGTTGTTATCCATGATGAGCCTGACGGGGTAGGGTTCAAACCCGACCGAATCATATTAACAGCAACGCAACAATTAATAAGCCTCTGGTCAGTCATCTGATCTGATTTTTTTGTGTACACCATCAAGGAATTGGAATTGATTCCCGGTGCCACAGGGTAGCAGCCAGGGTACATCAACCAGACCCGACCAGAGCCCGATGGGATCCATGGCGCAAAAAGCCGCCCCGATCTCGGCAAAGGGGACGATTTGTCGGTAGAATGGCGCCATTGCTTAAGGAGACCCCCATGATCGACCCGAAAAAACTGGAAGAGATCGCCAAACAGATACACAACGCCCTGCCCCTCGGCATTCGCAGCATGGGTGAAGAGGTGGAGAAAAAGACCCGTCAGGTCTTGCAGGCTCAGCTCAACAAGCTGGATCTGGTGAGCCGCGAGGAGTTCGACGTGCAGACCAAGGTGCTACTGCGCACCCGGGAGAAGCTGACCGCCCTCGAGACCAAGCTGGCCCAGCTCGAGCAGCAGCTTGCTGCCAAGGGCGAATGATCCGGCGTGACCCGCCGTAGATAGCACAAACCCCAGCCAGGCTGGGGTTTGTCGTTTTTATGGGGACAACGAGTTTCTCATCCCCCCTTCTCTCGCAAGACGATAAGGGGGCAGATCGACGCTCTGCGGTTGGCCGTGGTCAGATAAACTCGTAGGCATCGCCGAAGATGCGCTCGGGCTCGGCGCCCAGCACCTTGAACTCTTCCCGCGCGGCACCGGCCATCTCGAAGCGGCCCGCCACATAGATGTCGTAGTCATGCAGGCTGACGAAGTCATCCATGATGGCCTTGTGCACCAACCCGGTCCTGCCGGTCCAGTCGCTCTCGGGCTCCTGCACCACGGGAATGAAGGTCAGCGGCGCGTAGTCGCGCTCCCACTGCTGCATCTGCTCCAGCTCGTAGAGCCAGTGCGCCTGGCGTACCCCCCAGTAGAGGAACACCGGACGCTTGCTGCCGCTGCCGATCAGGTATTCCAGGATGGCGCGGGCATAGGAGAAGCCGGTGCCTCCCGCCATCAGGATCAGCGGTCGGGGGGATTCGTCGCGCAGGAACGCCTTGCCGGCGGCCAGCTCGACCTCGATCTCTCCCTGCTCGCGCATGCGGGCCAGCACCTGACCGGCATAGGCATTCTCGGGAGTGGCACCGATCTGCAGCTCCAGCACGCCGGAGCGGGTCGGCGAGTTGGCGATGGAGAAGGGGCGCTTGTCCGAATCGCTCATCACCACCAGCAGATACTGGCCCGGCTTGAAGCTCACCTCCTGCTGCGGCGCCAGCGCCACGTGCCAGATGGTGTCGACATATTCGCGCAGTTCCTCTACGCGGCACTTGATACGTTGCATTCTTGTCCTTGTGAGGGGCCTGCCCGGCCCGCTTCGCTCATGGTTTCACTGTTTTTATGGCGACCAGTTGGTGGTCAGGTCCGTCGAGCATACCCAATTCGGCACGGCAATACCGCACTTTTGCGTCACAATGGCCGCGCCCCATCGGGGATCCCTCAGTCGAGGATCTTCAGCTCATCCCAGATGGCATCGATCTTCTGCTTTACCGCCTCGTCCTGAACGATGGGCTGACCCCACTCCCGATTGCTCTCCCCCGGCCACTTGTTGGTGGCATCCAGCCCCATTTTGGAGCCGAGCCCGGAGACCGGAGAGGCGAAGTCCAGGTAGTCGATGGGGGTGTGCTCGATCAGGGTGGTGTCGCGAGCCGGGTCCATCCGGGTGGTGATGGCCCAGATCACGTCCTTCCAGTCGCGGGCGTTGATGTCGTCATCGCAGACGATCACGAACTTGGTGTACATGAACTGGCGCAGGAAGGACCAGACTCCCAGCATCACCCGCTTGGCGTGGCCAGGGTAACGCTTCTTGATGGTCACCACCGCCATCCGGTAGGAGCACCCCTCCGGCGGCAGGTAGAAGTCCACTATCTCGGGGAACTGCTTCTGCAACAGCGGCACGAACACCTCGTTGAGCGCCACCCCGAGCACCGCCGGCTCATCGGGCGGACGGCCGGTGTAGGTGCTGTGGTAGATGGCATCCCGGCGCATGGTCATGTGGGTGATGGTGAAGACCGGGAACTCGTCCACTTCGTTGTAGTAGCCGGTGTGATCGCCGTAAGGCCCTTCGGGGGCCATCTCCCCCGGCTCCAGATAGCCTTCCAGCACGATCTCGGCGCTGGCGGGCACTTCCAGATCGCAGCTCAGCGCCTTCACCACCTCGGTACGGCTGCCCCGCAGCAGACCGGCAAAGGCGTATTCGGAGAGGCTGTCCGGGACCGGCGTCACCGCGCCCAGGATGGTCGCCGGATCGGCGCCCAGCGCCACCGCCACCGGGAAGCGTTCGCCCGGGTGGGCCTCCTGCCACTCGCGAAAATCGATGGCGCCGCCCCGGTGATCCAGCCAGCGCATGATCAGCTTGTTCTTGCCGATTTTCTGCTGGCGATAGATGCCGAGGTTCTGCCGCTTCTTGTAGGGACCGCGGGTGATGGTCAGACCCCAGGTGACCAGTGGCGCCACATCCCCGGGCCAGCAGTGCTGGATGGGGATCTGATCCAGATCCACCGCGTCCCCTTCCAGCACCACCTGCTGACAGGGGGCCGAAGAGAGCCGCTTGGTCGGCATGTTGAGCACCTGCTTGAAGATGGGCAGCTTCTCCATCAGCTCCTTGAGCCCGCGAGGCGGCTCCGGCTCTTTCAGATAGGAGAGCCAGGTCCCCACCTGGCGCAGGGCGCTGACGTTGGGCTGGCCCATGCCCATGGCAACCCGGTCCGGCGTGCCGAACAGGTTGGTCAACACCGGCATGGTGTAGCCCTTGGGATTCTCAAACAGCAGAGCCGGGCCCCCCGCACGCAGGGTACGGTCGCTGATCTCGGTCATCTCCAGATAGGGGTCTATCTCGCGACTGATGCGCCTGAGCTGTCCGTTTTGTTCCAACTGCGCGATAAAATCACGCAAGTCCTTGTATTTCATGCAAGTACCCCAGCGGGATCAGGTGGTCCCGCATTATAACCCTGGCGGCGTATCCGGTGTACCCGTATCGGACCTCATGACGGACGAGGCGTGTCGCCGCTCCTGAAGCGTCAACCGGTTTGCCAATTGACCCAGGAGCCTGGGCTCGTCCATCTGCAACAACAGGCCGGCCACCAGCCCGCCATACTGGTGCTTGCCGAGTTCGGCCAGGAGGAACTGCTGGGCCACGTCCGGCAAGGGGGAGAGGCGGCTGAGCTGGTGCAGGGCGGGGACCATCAGGCGGCTGTTCTGGCTGGCGGCGATCAGCAGATCGCTCGCCTCCTGACCTGAATAAAAGCGGGAAATGGTGTGTAGCGCAGTCAGGCTATCGTGATCCACTGGCTGACGCCACAGCTTGAGGTAGAGTGCCGTCTCCCCGGTCTGTTCGATGAAGTGCAGCAGCAACTGGTTGTCCGGCAGGAAGAGATTGAGGGCGGCAAGCCGCTGCGCCTCCCGGCGCAGCACGGATACCGGCTGCCGATCGAGCACCGCCAGCAGGGCCTGCTGCTGCTGTGCCAGCTCGGGATTGCGGCTGTAGTAGACCTGCTTGAAGTCGAAGCGATCCTGCTCCAGCAACTGGCGATAGTTGTCCTGCCAGGCCAGCTGCTGCCAGTGGCTCAGCACCAGCCGGGCCTCGGCGGGGAAGTCATAGGCGGGTAGCTGCACCAGGAAACCGTCCACCTTCCCTTCCACCAGCCATTGTGGCGCCTTGGCCGCTTGTGCCCGCACCCAGGCCAGCAGCGCCGGGCTCGGTGCGCCCGATGACTTGAGCTCACCCAGCAACTGGAACAACAGGAACTCCCGCTGCCCCACCGACAGGGTCTCGAGCAACGAGTCCATGGCATCAAACTGCCCGAGCGCCATGCGGCCGTCCAGGTACGCCCGATGCCCCTCCAGTCCCTCGTCCGCCACCAGGGGAGCCTGCAATTGCGGCGGGGAGTCGGCATGCACCGGGGCCGCCAGCCACAACCAACCCATCCATATGAACAACACCAGCTTCATGACGTCCCTTTCCTTGTGACATCGAGGCTTCATACTACTAAGCCAGCCGTGAAATAGATAAACAAAAACCGCGACCTGGGCCGCGGTTTTGTCATTGAAGAGGCTGTTACTTCTGTTGACGCTTCATGGAGTCGAAGAACTCGTCGTTGGTCTTGGTCGCAGCCAGCTTGTCGATGAGGAACTCGATGCTGTCGATCTCGCCCATGGGGTGAATGATCTTGCGCAGGATCCACATCTTCTGCAGCTCGTCCGGGGCGGTCAGCAGCTCTTCCTTGCGGGTGCCGGAACGGGTGATGTCGATGGCCGGGTAGACGCGCTTCTCGGCAATCTTGCGCGAGAGGTGCAGTTCCATGTTGCCGGTACCCTTGAACTCTTCGTAGATGACTTCATCCATCTTGGAGCCGGTATCGATCAGCGCGGTGGCGATGATGGTCAGGCTGCCGCCCTCTTCGACGTTGCGCGCCGCACCGAAGAAACGCTTCGGACGGTGCAGGGCGTTGGCATCCACACCACCGGTCAGCACCTTGCCGGAAGACGGGATGACGGTGTTGTAGGCGCGAGCCAGACGGGTGATGGAGTCCAGCAGGATCACCACGTCCTTCTTGTGCTCGACCAGACGCTTGGCCTTCTCGATCACCATTTCGGCGACCTGGACGTGACGGGAGGCCGGCTCGTCGAAGGTGGAGGCGATGACTTCGCCCTTCACCATCCGCTGCATCTCGGTCACTTCTTCCGGACGCTCGTCAATCAGCAGCACGATCAGCTCACAATCCGGGTGGTTGTAGGCGATGCTCTGGGCGATGTTCTGCAGCAGCATGGTCTTACCGGCCTTGGGCGGTGCAACGATGAGACCGCGCTGGCCCTTGCCGATCGGGGATGCCAGATCCAGTACACGGGCGGTAATGTCTTCGGTGGAACCGTTGCCACGCTCCATGCGCAGACGCTCGTTGGCGTGCAGGGGCGTGAGGTTTTCAAACAGGATCTTGTTGCGGGAGTTTTCCGGACGGTCGTAGTTGACGTCGTTGACCTTGAGCAGGGCGAAATAGCGCTCGCCCTCTTTCGGCGGCCGGATCTTGCCGGAAATGGTATCGCCGGTACGCAGGTTGAAGCGGCGGATCTGGCTCGGGGAGACATAGATGTCATCCGGACCAGCGAGATAAGAGCCGTCTGCACTGCGCAGGAAACCGAAACCGTCGGTCAGGATTTCCAGCACACCGTCGCCAAAGATATCCTCGCCGCCCTTGGCGTGCGCCTTGAGGATTGCAAAGATAATGTCTTTCTTGTGCGCCCGAGCCAGATTTTCCAACCCCATGGATTCGCCAAGCTGGACCAGCTCGGACACAGGAGTGTTCTTAAGTTCAGTCAGATTCATAGTGGTGAAAGTCTGTAAGCAAGGATTGAAATGAGGAGACAGTCTGCTGGATTGATGCTGATCGGATTTGACTTGCCAGGCTGGTAGTTAAGCAAAGAGTCAGGCAAAAAGGTTAGCAAACGAGCGATAAACTAGCACCAATCAGGGTGAGCGTCTAGGTGATAAAACACAAGGAGCGCATTATTGCAATGCGCTCCTTCTTGATTATTACAGGTTGCCGTCCAAGAACTCTTTCAGTTGGGTCTTGGACAGGGCGCCGACCTTGGTCGCTGCCACTTCACCATTCTTGAACAGCAGCAGGGTCGGGATACCACGAATGCCGTACTTGGGCGGAGTGTCGGCGTTATGATCGATGTTCAATTTCGCCACGGTCACGCGACCTTCATATTCCTGAGCAACTTCGTTCAGGATCGGGGCAATCATCTTGCACGGTCCACACCATTCGGCCCAGAAATCGACCAGAACAGGGCTGTCGGCGTTGATTACATCGGCCTCGAAGCTGGCATCGCTCAGCTGAACAATCTTGTCACTCATCTCCAACTCCAGTCAGTAATTAAGGCTTTATTGATGGTTCAACAAAGGCAATAGTTGCCCTATTTGAAATGATCCTGTTTATTATTGCAAGCCTAACCTGATAACCTACCGCCATGAGCAAAACACATCTAACGACCGAAAAATTCGCCCAAATGGGCCTCGAACCCGAAGTTCTGGCTGGTCTGGAATCAAAGGGATTTCACTATTGTACGCCCATCCAGGCACTGTCCCTGCCCCTGCTGGTTGAAGGTCATGACCTCGCCGGTCAGGCCCAGACGGGGACCGGCAAAACCCTGGCTTTCCTGGCGGCGACATTCAACTATTTGCTGACCCATCCGCTGACCAGGCCGCGCCTCATCAACCAGCCCCGCGCCATCATCATGGCCCCGACCCGGGAGCTGGCCGTCCAGATCTATAACGATGCAGAGAGCATGTCAGCCTCCACCGGGCTCAAGCTCGGTCTCGCCTATGGTGGCGAAGGCTACGACAAGCAGCTGGCCGTGCTGGAACAGGGCGTCGACATCCTGATCGGCACCACGGGTCGCATCATCGACTACTTCAAGTCCAAGGTCATCGATCTCGGCAACATCCAGGTCGTGGTACTGGACGAAGCGGATCGCATGTTCGATCTGGGCTTCATCAAGGACATCCGTTTCCTGTTCCGCCGCATGCCCCCCGCCACCGAGCGTCTGAGCATGCTGTTCTCCGCCACCCTCTCCCTGCGGGTGCAGGAGCTGGCCTATGAACACATGAACCACCCAGAACATGTGCAGGTCGAACCGGAACAGATGACCGGCGTGCGGATCAAGGAGGAACTCTTCTACCCCTCCAACGAAGACAAGATGTTGCTGCTGCTCTCCCTGATGGAAGAGGAGTGGCCCGAGAAAGCCATCGTCTTCGCCAACACCAAGCATGTCTGCGAAGACGTTCACGCCTGGCTGGAGAATGACGGCCACCGCGTCGGCCTGCTGACCGGCGACGTGCCGCAGAAGAAGCGGATGAAGATCCTGGAAGAGTTCACCAAGGGCACCCTGGATATCTTGGTCGCCACCGACGTGGCTGCCCGTGGTCTGCACATCCCCGACGTGACCCACGTCTTCAACTACGACCTGCCCGACGATGCCGAAGACTATGTCCACCGCATCGGTCGTACCGGTCGCGCAGGCAAAAGCGGTCACTCCATCAGCCTGGCCTGTGAAGACTATGCCTTCAACCTGCCGGCCATCGAGGATTACATCCACCACCCCATCCCGGTCAGCAAGTATGACCGCGAGGCGCTGCTGGATGACGTCACCGCGCCGAAACGGGTGTTTCGCAACCGCCAGCCGGTGAACCGCAACATGCGGGATCGCCAAGGCGGTGGCAACAGCAACAACCGTCGTCGTCCCCCCCGTAAGAACTGAGGGATCGGCCAAGTTGCACAACTCGCCTCTCTATGCCGCCATCGACCTCGGCTCCAACAGCTTTCACATGCTGGTGGTGCGCGAGGTCGCCGGTGCCCTGCGCACCGTCACCAAGGTCAAGCGCAAGGTACGCCTCGCCGCTGGCCTCGATGCCGATTTTCGCCTCAACCGTGCCGCCATGGAGCGGGGCTGGGATTGTCTGCGCCTCTTCTCCGAGCAGTTGCAGGACATCCCGTCCGACAACATCCGGGTAGTGGGCACCGCCACCCTGCGCCTGGCCACCAACGTCGACGAATTCATCAGCGAAGCGGAACGGGTGCTCAACCACAGCATCGAGATCATCTCGGGCGAGGAAGAAGCCAAGACCATCTATGAAGGCGTCTCCTGGACGTCGGCAGGGGAAGGCAACCGGCTGGTGATCGACATCGGCGGCGCCAGCACCGAGCTGGTGATCGGCGAGCAGAGCGAAGCCAAGCTGCTCAACAGCCTGCACATGGGCTGCGTCACCTGGCTCAACAACCACTTCGGTGATGGCGAGCTCTCCGAGGCGCGCTTCAACCAGGCCATTGCCGCCGCCAAGGCGGTACTGGAGAAAGTGGCTGCGGACTACCGTGTCCTCGGCTGGCGCACCTGCGTCGGCGCCTCCGGCACCGTCCAGGCGCTGCAGGAGATCATGCTGGCCCAGGGCAAGAGCGAGCGGGTCACCCTGCCCAAGTTGCAAGAGCTGATGGGTCAGGCCATCGCCTGCGGCAGACTCGATAAGTTGCAGCTCGAAGGGCTGGCGGCCGAACGGCTGACCGTGTTCCCCTCCGGCCTCGCCATCCTGATCGCCATCTTCGAGACCCTCGACATCGAGAGCATGACCCTGGCGGGTGGTGCACTGCGTGAAGGGCTCATCTACGGCCTGCTCGGCAACAATCACGACTGTGATGCCCGGGATCGCACCGCCGACAGCCTGATCAGCCGCTACCAGCTCGACAAGGAGCACGCCGAGCGGGTCCGCGACACCGCCATCGAGGCGTTCACCCAGTTGCAGCCGGCCTGGCGCCTCTCCAAGCGCTACGGTCGCCCGATCCTGCGCTACGCAGCCCTGCTGCACGAAATCGGTCTGTGCATCGAGTACAAGAAGGCGCCGCAGCACGCTGCCTACATCATCGACAACATCGACATGCCTGGCTTCACCCCCGCGCAGAAGAAGCTGCTGTCGGCCCTGCTGTTCAACCAGCGGGATGAATTCAAGCTGGAGCCGCTGGAGAAACAGGGCGCCGTCACCGGTCGCCAGGCGATCCGGCTGGCCCGCATCCTGCGCATCTCCCTCATCCTCTGCATGCGCCGGACCCAGGGCACTGTGCCCAGGTTCATGCTGCAAGCCGATGAAGATGTCCTGACCCTGACCCTGCCCAAGGGGTGGCTGGACGAGCACTACCTGCGCGCCAGCGAGCTGCGCCTCGAGGTGGAACGCCAGCAGAAGATGGGCTGGTCCACCCGGCTGCTGGAAGCCTGAGGCGCACACCCCATGGCCGATTACCAACCCGTCAGCTGTGACCTGTACGACTGGCTGGAGATCGCCGCAAGCTGGCAACTGCCCGTCACGATCACCGACCGGGATGGACGAACCTGGGCGGACAGGATCCGCACCATAGAAGCCAGCGACGGAGTGGAATATCTGCTGCTGGAGAGCGCTGAGCGCCTCAGCCTGGCGGACCTGGCGACCCTGGAACTCGTCTGGCAAGGGGAAGAAAAGCGGATCCACTTCGCCCCACCCCGCAGCCAATGAATAGCAAGAGGGCCAACCTGATCAGGTTGGCCCTCTTCGTTTGACGCTCAAACTCCCTGCCAGTCGCCACTCAACTCGCCAGCGCCGCCATCACATAGACGTCGAAGCGGTTGCTCTTTGTCTCGATGGCCATGCTGGGCTTGTGCTCGTTGAGCCAGCCCGCATAGTCGGGCCGCTTCACCACCACCCGCTTGTCAGCCATCCTGAGCGCCGCCGGCAGCAGGGCATCCGCGTCGAGATCCGCCCCCACCAGGGACTGGAACACCCGCATCTCTTTTTTCACCAGCGCCGACTTCTGCTTGTGGGGGAACATGGGATCCAGGTAGATGACCTCCGGCCGCTCGGTCAGCGCCAGCAGGGTCTCCACCGCCGGGCCTTGCAGCAGTTGCATCCGCTCGCGCACCCAGGGGCCTATCTCGGGATCCTGCCCCGCCCGGGTCAGACCGTCCTGGAGCAGGGCCGCCACCACTGGGCTGCGCTCGATCAGGGTCACCTTGCAGCCGAGGGAGGCGAGCACGAAGGCATCGCGCCCGAGCCCGGCGGTGGCATCCACCACGGTCGGCATGGCTCCCGACTTCAATCCCACCGCCTTGGCGATGGACTGGCCACGCCCGCCACCGAACTTGCGCCTATGGGCCACCGCCCCTTCCACGAAGTCCACATAGACGGCCCCCAGCTTGGGTTCGTCCAGCTTGCGCAGCTCCAACCGCGATTCGGTCAGCACCAGGGCGAAGGGAGCGGGAAACGCCACGTCGGCAAGGCGCTGGCGCAGGGCGTCGAGCTCGCCATCGCGGGCGGGCACTTCACTGAAAACCTGAATATGGGGCATAACATGGACTCATCACGGCGCAGAAGCCGGCATGATAGCAGAAGCGGGGGGTCAGCTCACCGTGGTCAGATTCGCCAGGTTCATGCCCTGACGGTTGAGACTCAGGTACTCGGTCAGATCGTCGAAGGGCAGCGGGCGGCTGAGCAGATACCCCTGGGTGAAGGCGCACCCCTTCTGGCAGAGGAAGTTGAGCTGCTCCCGGGTCTCCACCCCTTCGATCACCACCTGCATGCCGAGGTTGTGCACGATGTTGATGATGCCGTCGAGCAGCAGGCGGTCCTGCTCGTTGAAGGGAATATGGCGCACGAAGGAGCGATCGATCTTCACCAGATCCACCGGGAAGGTACGCAGGTAGTTCAGTGCCGAGTAGCCGGTCCCGAAGTCGTCGATGGCCAGCTTGCAGCCCGCCTCGCGCAGAGCATCGATCCGCACCCTGTGCTGATCGCTGGTCTCCATCAGCAGAGATTCGGTGATCTCGATGATGATGTCCGCCGGATCCAGCTCGAAGTGGCGGATCACCCTGAGCCACTCGTTGGCCTCCGGGTCTATGGTCTGGAACTCCAGGGTGGAGCGGTTGATGGACATCTGCAGATCCGGGAAGCCGGACTGCTGCAATCTGGCCAGATCCCGGCAAGACTGCCACAGCACCAGGGCACCCAGCCCCTGGATGAGCCCCGCCTCTTCCGCCAGCGGGATGAAATCCGCCGGTGAGACCTGACCCCAGTGGGGGTGATACCAGCGCACCAGGGCCTCCAGCTTGGCGACCCGGCCGCTGCGGTTGTCCCAGATGGGCTGGTAGGCCATGGTCAGCTGGCCCAGCTTGATGGCCTCCGCCAGATCGTGCTGCATCTGGTGGCGCTGGCTCACCTCTTCCCGCATGGAGGCGTTGTAGGTGCCGAGGGGGCGTCCCTGGCGCTTGGCGACGAACAGGGCCTGCTCGGCATTGCGCAAGAGCTCGTCGCTGTCGCCGCCGTCATTGGGACAGAGGGTGATCCCCAGGGTGGCGGTCACATAGAGGTGCTGGTTGGCCAGCATGAAGGGACGGGCAAAGCCGCCGATCACCTGCTTGGCAAACACCTCGGCCTGACGGCGGTTGACGATGCCGGGCACCAGGAAGGCAAACTCGTCGCCGCCGATGCGGGCCACCAGGTCCTCGGTGCGCACCCGGCTCACCAGCCGATCCGATACCTCCCGCAGCAGGGCGTCGCCCACATGGTGATCCATGCTGTTGTTGACCGCCTTGAAGTTGTTGAGGTCGAGCACCATGAGGGCGAAGCGCTCCCCCCGCTCGCAGAAGCGGGCCAGACAGCGACCGAACAGCCAGCGGTTGGGCAGGCCGGTGAGGTTGTCGTAGTTGGCCTGGGCGGCGATCTTCTGCTCCGCCAGCTTGGTCTGGGAAAGATCGCTGAAGATGGCGATGTACTGACTGATCTTGCCCCCTTCCCGCACGGCGCTGATCATCAGCTGCTGGGGATAGAGCTTGCCGTTCTTGCGCTTGTTCCACACCTCCCCACGCCAGATCCCCACCCGCTCCAGAGCGTGGTACATGTCCGCATAGAAGGTCTGATCGTGCAGTCCGGACTTGAGCATGCTGGGCCGCTGGCCGCACGCTTCCTCCTCGCTGTAACCGGTGATCTTCTCGAAGGCCGGATTGACCGAGATGATGCGACTGTCGGCATCGCACACCAGAATGGCTTCGGAGAGGTTGTCATAGACCCGGTGGGAGAGCTTGAGCTGCTCCGCATGGCGCCTGATGGGATCGATGTTCTCCAGCACCACCATGAGATAGTCGGGGTGCATCTGCTCGTTGCGGATCAGGGTCACCGTCACCCGTCCCCACAGGACGGTCCCATCCCGATGGAGATAACGCTTCTCCTGGGTAAACGCGGGACGCTCTCCCCGCTTGAGGGCGTCGTAGAGCGCAATGCTGGTCTGCCAGTCGTCCGGATGGTTGATTTCGGCGACGGTGAGCTGTTGCAGCTCCTCCTGGCTGTAGCCGAGCATCTTCTCGATGGCCGGGTTCGCCCAGAGGATCTTGCCGCCCAGATCCACCTTGCCGATGCCCACGGGCGCATGGGACATCATGGTGTCCAGGAAGTGGTGATGTTCCGGTTGCGCCGGCTGCTCCTGGCTCTGGCGCTGCTGATACATCAGCGCCAGTTCACGACCGGCGAGCGGGGCCAGCAGACGCAGCAGGCCCACTATCTTCTCCATTCTCGGCATGGCCCGCTTGAACATGACGCTGCACAGGCCGATGGTCTCTCCCTCGGCGTTCTTGAGCGCGACGCCGGCATAGGCTCTCACCTCGCAGCGCTCCAGCACGGCGGCGTGGGGGAACAGCTGGCGGGTGCGATCACTGAACCAGGCTTCACCCTGTTGCATGGCGATCTCCCCCGGAGTGTCGGCGAGGGGGAAGCTGTAGGCGTTGATGTCGAGGGAGGCGGGATAGGCGGCATGCACGGTAAAGAACAGACCCGCCTGATCCTTGCCGGACACCAGGACGAAGTCAGCCCCCACCGCGTTGGCGATTTCACTCACAAAGGCATCAAAATATCCCTGACCACTCGAATGAGACAGGCTGGAGATGATTTGATAGACAGACTCGAGTGCTCGCCTCATGGCAAGGTTCTTTCTCTCCCTGGAAGGTAGAACCCGACTCTACTGAAGAGGCGGGGACAGTGCAAACATGCACTCCGCAAGATATTAAAAAGGCTTGGAAAAAGGGACCAAAAGGTCCCTTTTTCTATCAAAAATCACGTTTCGATCCCACTAT
Organism: Aeromonas sp. ASNIH8; assembly: GCF_002919855.1. Classification (NCBI taxonomy): domain Bacteria; kingdom Pseudomonadati; phylum Pseudomonadota; class Gammaproteobacteria; order Aeromonadales; family Aeromonadaceae; genus Aeromonas; species Aeromonas sp. ASNIH8. The sequence continues at coordinate 26,757 of NZ_PQLN01000045.1, forward strand.
GCCGCAAATGTGTACCTGCTTGAAGCTCCCGCAGTGGCGCGGCAGCTCATCCAATCGAGGCTCACTGTGGCGGCGGGACCTCACGCAGCGATACCGCTGTGACGCAGCAGCGCATCCACCTGGGGCTCCCGGCCACGGAAGGCACGGAACAGCTCCATCGGCTCCCTGGAGCCGCCCTTTTCCAGAATGTTCTTCAGGAAGGAGTGGCCCGTGGCCGGGTTGAAGATCCCATCCTCCTCGAAGCGGGAGAAGGCGTCGGCAGAAAGTACCTCGGCCCACTTGTAGCTGTAGTAGCCCGCCGCGTAGCCGCCCGCGAAGATGTGGGAGAAGCTGTGCTGGAAGCGGTTGAACGCCGGAGGCGTCATCACGGCGACCTGGCTGCGCACCTCAGCCAGCAGCGCAGGGATCTGATCCGCTCTGGTCGGGTCAAAGGTCTGGTGCAGACGGAAGTCGAACAGAGCGAACTCCAGCTGGCGCAGCATCTGCATCGCCGCCTGGAAGTTGCGGGCGGTCAGCATCTTCTCCAGCAGATCGGCGGGCAGCGGCTCCCCGGTCTCGTAATGGCCGGAGATGAAGGCCAGCGCCTCGGATTCCCAGCACCAGTTCTCGAGGAACTGGCTCGGCAGCTCCACCGCATCCCAGGCCACGCCGTTGATGCCGGCCACGCCGGCCACATCGATGCGGGTCAGCATGTGGTGAATGCCGTGGCCGAACTCGTGGAACAGGGTGACCACTTCGTTGTGGGTGAACAGGGCCGGTTTGCCGTCCACCGGGCCGTTGAAGTTGCAGGTCAGGTAGGCCACCGGCTTTTGCAGGGAGCCGTCCTGACGGTAGCGGCGACCCAGGCAGACATCCATCCAGGCGCCGCCCTGCTTGTGCTCGCGGGCGTAGAGATCCAGGTAGAAGCTGCCGCGCAGCTCGTCATCGGCGTCAAAGATGTCGTAGAAGCGCACGTCCGGGTGCCAGGTGTCGATGCCGAGACGCTCGCGCACCTTCATGCCGAACACCCGCTTGACCACCTCGAACAGCCCCTTCACGACCCGACCGGCGGGGAAATAAGGACGCAACTGCTCATCAGAGACCGAAAACTTGTGCTGTTTGAGCTTTTCTGCGTAATAGGCAAGATCCCAGGCCGCCAGTTCGTCCTGACCGTGCTGCTCGGCGGCAAAGGCGCGGATCTCCTCCAGCTCCGCCTTGCCTTGGGGCAGGGACTTGGCAGCCAGGTCGGTGAGGAAGTCCACCACCTGCTCCGGCTTGTCCGCCATCTTGGTCGCGAGGGAGAGTTCGGCATAGTTGGCAAAGCCCAGCAGTCGGGCCAGCTCCCGGCGCAGGGTGAGCAACTCGGTCATGATGGCGGAGTTGTCCCACTTGCCGGCGTTGGGGCCCTGGTCGGAGGCGCGGGTGGTGAAGGCCTCATACAGCTCGGCACGCAGGGCGCGGCTGTCGGCATACATCATCACCGGCAGGTAGGAGGGGATGTCCAGGGTGAACAGCCACCCCTCCTTGCCCTTGAGTTCGGCCATCTGGCGCGCGGCAGCCTGGGCGCTTGCGGGCAGACCAGCCAGCTCGGCCTCGTCGGTCACCAGCTTGTGCCAGCCCTGGGTCGCGTCCAGCACGTTGTTGCTGAAACGGGAGGCGAGCTCCGAGAGGCGGGCCTGGATCTCGCCGTAACGCTGCTGCGCCTCGGCAGGCAGACCGATGCCGGAGAGGCGGAAATCGCGCAGGGTGTTCAGGATCTCCTTGCGCTGGGCATCATCCAGCCGGGGGAAGTCATCGCTCTCGGAGAGGGCCAGATAGGCTTGATAGAGCCCTTCATGCTGACCGACATAGGTCTGGAATTCGGACAGCAGCGGCAGGCAGGCATCGTGAGCCGCCCGCAGCGCCTCGCTGTTCTGCACGGCGTTGAGGTGGCTGATGGGGGACCAGATCCGGGAGAGGCGGTCGTTGACCTCTTCCAGCGGGGCGATCAGGCTGTCCCAGGTGTGAGGCTCCTTCTGGGCCAGCACATCCTCAATCTTCTGTTTGCAATCGGCGATGGCCTGCGTCACGGCAGGTTGCACCTGATCGGGCTGGATCTGGCTGAAGGGAGGCAGCGAGTCCATTGTCAGCAAAGGGTTAGTCATCTGCGGTACCTCTAAATGCTCTGCAGCCCCTGCCGTCCAGAAGCCTGCTTGGACCATCTAAGATGTAGGCAGAAACCCCATTTATCAAGCCTTTGCCGCCAAGAGACGGGCTTGTTGCCCACTTTTTCAGGCATTTTGTTCATAAAACCAGCACTTCATCTGCCAGAGACGACAATGCCGGCCCGAGGGCCGGCATTGTGAGGGCATGGACACTCCCCACCTCAGCGTCGGGCGTCCTCTTTCAACCACTGGGCGACCCGCTTGGCGAAGTAGGTGAGGATGCCATCGGCCCCGGCCCGCTTGAAGCAGAGCAGGGATTCCATCACGCACTCTTTCTCCTTGAGCCAGCCATTCTGGATCGCCGCCATGTGCATGGCGTACTCGCCGCTCACCTGATAGGCGAAGGTCGGCACGCCGAACTGATCCTTCACCCGGCGGATGATGTCCAGGTAGGGCATGCCCGGCTTGACCATCACGCTGTCCGCCCCTTCGGCGATGTCGAGGGCCACCTCGTGCAGGGCTTCGTTGCCGTTGGCCGGATCCATCTGGTAGGTGGCCTTGTTGCTCTTGCCGAGGTTGGCGGCGGAGCCCACCGCATCGCGGAACGGGCCGTAGTAGTGGGAGGCGTACTTGGCGGAGTAGGCCATGATCTGCACGTTGACGAAGCCATTCTCCTCCAGCGCCGCGCGGATGGCACCGATGCGGCCGTCCATCATGTCGGACGGTGCCACCATGTCGGCCCCGGCGGCCGCATGGGAGAGCGCCTGCTTCACCAGGATCTCGGTGGTGATGTCGTTCTGCACATAGCCTTCGTCATCGATGATGCCGTCCTGACCATGGGTGGTGAAGGGGTCGAGCGCCACATCGGTGATGACCCCGAGCTCCGGGAAGCGCGCCTTGAGGGCACGGGTCGCCCGCTGGGCCAGGGCATCCGGGTTGTAGGCCTCTTCCGCCATCAGACTCTTTCTCTCCAGCGGCGTCGCCGGGAACAGGGCCACCGCCGGCACACCCAGGGCCACCAGTTCGGCGGCCTCTTCGAGCAGCAGATCGATGGAGAGTCTGTCCACCCCCGGCATGGAGGCAACGGCCTCTCGCTGACCCTCCCCCTCCAGCACGAACACGGGATAGATGAGATCGTCGACGGTCAGTACGTTTTCGCGCACCAGGCGGCGGCTGAAGTCATGTTTGCGCACCCGGCGCAGGCGACGGCCCGGGAAGGCCCCCGGAAGAGTTGTGGCCATGAATCACTCCAAAAGCGGAAGTTGGAAGAATGCGGCGGAGGTGGCCCGGGTATGGGCCAGCAAGGCCTCGGGCGCTTCACCACGGCAGGCCGCCACCACCTGGGCGATGTGCGGCAAAAAAGCGGGTTCGTTGCGTTTGGGTCTGGGTTTCAGATCCCGCGGCACCAGGTAGGGGGCGTCCGTCTCTATCATCAGGCGACCCGCCGGAATGCGGGCCACCTGCTCGCGCAGCAGCTGGCCACGGCGCTCGTCACAGAGCCAGCCGGTCACCCCGATATGCAGCCCCAGCGCCAGGCACTCGTCCAGCTCGGCGTCGGAGCCGGTGAAGCAGTGCAGCACGGCCCCCGGCAGGCGGGGCAACCAGGGGCGCAGGATTTCGACGAATTTGTCATGGGCATCGCGGCAGTGGAGAAACACCGGCATCCCGAGCTCGGCGGCGAGCGCCAGCTGGGCGTCAAACACCGCGTCCTGCACCGGACGGGGGGAGAAGTCCCGGTTGTAGTCGAGACCGCACTCGCCGATGGCCACCACCTGGGGCAGAGCTGCCAGTTCGCGCAAGGCGGGCAGGGTCTCCTCATCGACGCTCTTGGCATCATGGGGATGCACCCCGGCGGTGGAGAAGCAGTAACCGGGCCAGCGGGCGGCCAATGCGGCGCTCTCGCGGCTGCCGGCCAGATCGGAGCCGGTCAGGATCAGGGCTTCCACCCCGGCGGCGCGCGCGCGTTCCACCAGGTCGGCCTGTTCGCCTGCGAACTGGCTGCTGGTCAGGTTCAAACCGATGTCGATCATGGAGTCAGGGGTTCCGGACAAACGAGGTGCATATCAGGCATTTGAAAACCATCTACTCGATGGGGCCTTACCATACGCCTCGAACGGATGCATGAAAAGAGGAAGGGAGCCTCAGCTCCCCTCTTCCGTTTGTTGCTGCTCCTCGTCCTCTTTCTTCACGTAGAAGCGGGCGAAGAACAGACCTATCTCCCACAGGCCCCACATGGGGATCGCGAGCAGGGTCTGGGAGAAGACATCGGGCGGCGTCAGCAACATACCGACCACGAAGACCCCGACGATGACGTAAGGGCGCTTCTCCTTCAGGCTCCTGGGGGTGGTCACCCCGGTCCAGCAGAGCAGTATGGTGGCCACCGGGATCTCGAACGCCACCCCGAACGCGAAGAACAGGGTCAGCACGAAGTCCAGGTAGCTGGCGATGTCGGTCGCCACCGTCACCCCGGCGGGGGCGGTACTGGTGAAGAAGCCGAACACCAGGGGGAACACCACGTAGTAGGCGAACGCCATCCCCGCATAGAACAGCACGGCACTGGAGGCGACCAGCGGCATGATGAGACGCCGTTCATGCTGGTACAGACCGGGTGCGATGAAGGCCCAGGCCTGATAGAGCAGATAGGGGATCGCCACGAAGAAGGAGACCACCAGGGTCAGCTTGATGGGCGTGATGAAGGGCGTCGCCACATCCGTCGCTATCATGCTGGTCCCTGCCGGCAACTGGCTGAGCAGCGGCTGGGCCACGAAGTCGTAGATGTTGTTGGAGAAGTAGATGAGCGCGATGAACACCAGCAGGATGGCGGAGATCGCGCGCAGCAGACGGGTTCTCAGCTCTACCAGATGGCTGATGAGGGGTTGTTCTGCCTGACTCATGGCTTCACCTCCCCTTTGGCTGCGGGCTCGCTGGCGGGCACAGGCTCGCTCTCTCGCTGGCTGTTGACCGGTGGCACCTCTGGGGTGGGCGCCGGGGCCGCCACCGGAGTGGCTGGCTCAGCCTGGGCGGGCTCCCGAGGCGGGCGGATCTCGTTCTCCCCCTGATAGGGACGATTCACCGACTGGGCGGCCGCTTTCAACTGCTCGATGGACTCCTGCAGCTCGGGGCTCAGGTTGTTCATCTGCAACCGTTCGGCCTTCTTCAGATCGTTGTGCAGATCCTGCAACTTGAGCTCCTGTTCCAGCTCGGCCTTGACCGAGTTGGCGGTGCTGCGGATCAGCCTTATCCAGTGGCTGGCGGTGCGGATCGCGACCGGCAACCGCTCAGGACCCAGCACCACTAGGGCGACGACGCCGATGACGACCAGTTCCCAAAAACCGATGTCGAACATGGCTTAGGCCTGATCTTTGTCTTTCTGTTTGGCGGCTTCGGCGTTGCTGGCCGTCTCGTTCAACTGCTTGGTCGGGAACTCGGCATCTTTCTGCTCGGGTTTGGTGTCGGCCGGCTCATCGGAGAGCGCCTTCTTGAATCCCTTGACCGCCGCGCCCAGATCGCCACCGATACCGCGCAATTTCTTGGTGCCAAACAACAGCACGACGATGACTGCGATGATCAACAACTGCCAAATACTGATACCACCCATGACTTTCTCTCCGGATAGGCGCCCGATGGCGCAGGTTATTTAATGGGAACGGGTTCGCAACCAACCCAGCAGCCAGCATAACCCGGCGCCGGCGAGGCTGATTTGTCCCCACTCAATGTATTGTTTTTGGGTCAGCAAGAATACACCCGCGAGCAGCAGGCTGGCACCAACCCCTAAGAGGTAGCGGGCCTGCCCCTGACGGCGACTGTGGCGACGGAAATCGGCAAACATCTGGTCGAAGTGGTGCTGCTGATGGCGGGCCTGACGCAGGGTCTCATAGACCAGCTCCGGCAGCTCCGGCAGTTTCTCCGCCCAGAACGGCGCCTTCTCCTTGATGGCATTCCACACCGCCTTGGGGCCGACCTGCTCATGCATCCAGTTCTCCAGATAGGGCTTGGCGGTCTGCCACAAATCCAGCTGGGGATAGAGCTGGCGACCCAGCCCTTCTACATAGAGCAGGGTCTTTTGCAGCAGCACCAGCTGCGGCTGCACCTGCATGTTGAAGCGACGGGCGGTGTTGAACAGATTGAGCAGCACGTGGCCGAAGGAGATCTCGGAGAGCGGTTTCTCGAAGATGGGCTCCAGCACGGTGCGGATGGCGAACTCGAACTCGTCCACCTTGGTATCGGGCGGCACCCAGCCTGACTCTACGTGCAGCTCGGCCACCCGGCGGTAGTCGCGGTTGAAGAAGGCGAGGAAGTTCTCCGCCAGGTAGCGCTTGTCTTCCCGGTTGAGGGTGCCGACGATGCCGCAGTCGATGCCGATCCAGAGCGGATTCTCGGGGTGTTCGAAAGAGACGAAGATGTTGCCCGGGTGCATGTCGGCGTGGAAGAAGCTGTCGCGGAACACCTGGGTGAAGAACACTTCCACTCCGCGCTCGGCCAGCAGCTTCATGTTGGTGCCGTTGGCTTCCAGCGCGGCAATGTCGGAGACCGGAATGCCGTAGATGCGCTCCATCACCAGCACCTGCTCACGGCAATGGTCCGTGAACACCTCGGGCACATAGAGCGCCTCGGAACCGGTGAAGTTGCGGCGCAGCTGGATGGCGTTGGCCGCTTCGCGCATCAGGTTGAGCTCGTCGAGTATGGTCTTGCGATACTCCTCCACCACCTCGACGGGGCGCAGTCGCGCACTCTGGGGCACAAAGCGCGCTACCAGACGGGCCAGCGCCCGCATCAGGCGCAGGTCGGCCTCGATGACCGGCTCGATATCGGGACGGATCACCTTGATGACGATCTCGCGGCCGTTCTCCTTCAACCGGGCGGTGTGCACCTGGGCGATGGAGGCGGATGCCAGCGGCGTCTCGTCGAAGTCATCGAACAGGGTCTCGACGGGGCAACCCAGGCTCTCTTCTATCTGGCGACGGGCGGCCTGACCACAGAAGGGAGGCACCCTGTCCTGCAGCAGGGCCAGCTCTTCGGCAATGTCAGGGGGCAGCAGATCGCGCCGGGTCGAGAGCATCTGGCCGAACTTGATGAAGATGGGGCCCAGGGCCTCGAAGGCGAGGCGAATGCGGGCGCCACGGCTCATGCCTTGTTGCTTGTTCTTGAGCCAGAACAGACTGCGACGGGCCAGACGGCCAGGCCAGGGCTGATAACAGGCGGGCACCAGCTCGTCGATGCCCTGTTCCAGCAGGATGCTGACGATGCGATAGAGGCGTTTGAACTCCTTCGGGGTCATCAGCTCACCTGCTGTTCGAGGCGGGCAAGCCGCAACTCGATCGCCTTCATCTGTTGGGCAAGCTCTTCGACATCGTCATTGAAGCTCGCCACTTCCAGCGGACCCGGGGCAAGCCTCGCCTCCTCGGTCAGATACTCGGCCACTTGACGCTGGGAACGGCACAACTCTCGCCCCACAAAACGGCGAGCCTGACGAGCACCACTGCACAGGGTGTGGGCCACCACATCGCCGGTGTAGCGGGACAGCTCCTCTTCCCAGTCGATATCGAGCTCGCCAAGCAGGGCGCTGAATGCCTGCACCAGCTGGGGGTCACCGCTCAGGTCCAGCTTCTCCTCGCGGATGTAGCGGGTCAGGGCGGAAGGCTCCTTGAGCAGACCGAGGGCGGTCAGGGAGAGGCTCAGCACCGCATCCGCCTCCCCTTCAAACCTGGCCAGCACATCCAGACGGCGCTCCGAGAAGACAAACCAGAGCGGCTTGAGCTCGCGCAGCTCCAGTTTGAGTACCTTGCCCGTCAGCTTGCGCAGCCGCTCCGGGCTCTGTTTGTCCAGGGACAGCAACTGGTTGAGGCTGGTTTCGATCACTGCGGTGACCATGGCATCCATCGGCATAGGCGACCTTAAAACTTGTAACCGCGGTGCAGGGCAACCACGCCCTGGGTCAGGTTGTAAAACTCCACCTGTTCGAAACCGACATTCTCCATCATGCCTGCCAGGGTCTGCTGATCCGGGTGCATGCGGATGGATTCCGCCAGGTATTTGTAACTTTCGCTGTCGTTCGCGACGATTTCGCCCATTTTTGGCAGCAATTTGAAGGAGTAGAGATCATAAAGTTTGGCGATCACTTCGCTCACCGGCTTGGAGAACTCCAGCACCAGCAGGCGGCCACCCGGCTTGAGCACCCGGAACATGGAGGCAAGCGCCTTGTCCTTGTCGGTGACGTTGCGCAGGCCGAAGCCGATGGTGATGACATCGAAGTGGTTGTCCGGGAAGGGGAGCGCCTCGGCGTTGGCCTGCACGTAGGAGACGTTGTTGGCCACCCCCAGGTTGCGCAGTTTGTCGCGGCCCACTTTCAGCATGGAGTCGTTGATGTCCGCCAGGACCACCTGGCCGGTCTCACCCACGATGCGGGAGAACTTGGCGGTCAGATCCCCTGTGCCGCCAGCCAGATCCAGCACCTTCTGTCCTTTGCGGACACCGGAGCAGTCGATGGTAAAGCGCTTCCAGAGGCGATGGATGCCGAACGACATCAGATCGTTCATCAGATCATACTTGGCCGCTACCGAATGAAAGACACCGGCGACCAGGGTTTCCTTCTCGGTCGCTGCCACGGTTTTATAGCCAAAATGCGTAGTAGTAGTCTGTTCCGACATCCCTCAAATACCCATAGAGCAAAGAATGGCCGCCAGTTTACCAGAGCCGATGGCGTGCGGACACCTCAAACCCGGCTTGCGACCAACTGCATCCCCAGCACGACCATGGCCAGACAGAGGAACAGATTGAGACCGATATTGAGCAGCGCCTTCAGATAGGCCCCTTGCTGGGCCAGCACGACCGTATCGAGGGCAAAGGAGGAGAAGGTGGTCAAGGCGCCGAGGATACCCACCATCAGCAATGGCTTCATCGGGTGCTCCACCACGTGACCATGGCTGATCAGGGCATAGGCAATCCCCATGATGAAGGAACCCACCACGTTGACCACCAGGGTGCCATAGGGAAAGTGGCGTCCCAGCAGCCAGGCCATCAGCTCGGCGATGCCAAAACGCAGGCAGGCACCGAAGGCGCCTCCGGCAGCGACAAATAACCAGGTTTGCATCAAGCAGTCTCCAAGATTGTCAGGTTGGCATTATGCAAAATGTCGGCAGCAGGGGACAGCCGGGCAATTAATCGACCCTGCTAGACCCTAGCGGCGAAAGTCTACCGATTCTGCATTCACAAGATGGAGGGTCGTCTCGGCCGGGCGAGTATCGGCGATGACTCTGCCATGGCGGATGGAATAACGCACCGGCACTTGGCGGCGCACCGCATCGAAACCATTCTCTGCAGGAAGGATCAGCAGGTTGGCGGGCTTGCCCACCTCGATGCCGTAGCGATCCTGCACGTTCAGGGTGCGGGCGCTGTGGCTGCCGATCAGCTTGAGGCTGTCGTTGATCTGCTCGTAGCCCATGATCTGGCAGACATGGAGCCCCATATGCAGCACCTGCAACATGTTGGCCGTGCCCATGGGATACCAGGGATCGAACACGTCGTCGTGGCCGAAGCAGACGTTGATGTTCGCCTCCAGCATCTCCTTCACCCGGGTGATCCCACGACGCTTGGGATAGCTGTCGAAGCGCCCCTGCAGGTGAATGTTCACCAGCGGATTGGCCACGAAGTTGATGTCCGCCATCCTGAGCAGCCGGAACAGCCGCGAGGCATAGGCTCCGTTGTAGGAGTGCATGGCGGTGGTGTGGCTGGCGGTCACCCTATGGCCAATACCGCGCTCGTAGGCCAGGGTTGCCAGCGTCTCGATAAAACGGGACTGTTCGTCATCGATTTCGTCGCAATGCACATCCACCAGAACCTGATACTTCTCCGCAAGATCGAAGACGTAGTGCAGACTTTCGACCCCGTACTCCCGGGTAAACTCGAAATGGGGGATGGCACCGATCACGTCGGCCCCCAGCTTGAGAGCCTCTTCCAGCAATGCCTTGCCGTTGGGGTAGGAGAGGATCCCCTCCTGCGGAAAAGCGACGATCTGCAGCTCCACCCACTCCTTCATCTCCTCCCGCACCTCCAGCATCGCCTTCAAGGCGACCAGATTGGGGTCGGAAACATCCACGTGAGTCCGCACGAACTGGATGCCGTTGGCAATCTGCCATTTCAGTGTCTGGATGGCGCGTTGTTTCACATCCTCATGGGTCAGCAGCGCCTTGCGCTCGGCCCAACGCTCGATCCCCTCGAACAGGGTACCGGAGAAGTTCCAACTCGGCTCGCCAGCCGTCTGGGTGGTATCGAGGTGAATGTGCGGTTCGATAAAGGGGGGGATGACAAGGCCTTGCTCACCATCAAGCTCGCGGACAGAGAGCAGCTGAGTGCTCATGGGCTCAATGGCCCGGATCACGCCTCCCTGACAGAGGATTTGCCACATCCCTTCCCTGCCCGCCAGACGCACATTCCTAATCAGCATGTTCTTTCCCCTTCGAAAGCGTAGTTGTCTTTGCCAATCCACAACTTAGCCCGGATCCCTTTAATAGAGAAGCGCCGCCCGGAAAGCATACGGGATAGAAAGGGAAGATATCTCAGCAACAAGAAGGTGCGACATTGCAGGACTGCAATTTGCGATGGATGGCTGAAAGGCAGACACAAAAAAGCCTCCCGATTGGGAGGCTTTCTTATTTAATGGTGCTGATACCCAGAATCGAACTGGGGACCTCATCCTTACCAAGGATGCGCTCTACCGACTGAGCCATATCAGCACACTAACCGGTAAAGACCACGCTCAATGCGTAATCTAAAATTGGGTGC
>NZ_PQLN01000046.1:0-37541 GCF_002919855.1 Aeromonas sp. ASNIH8
TGTGAAAAGAGTGTTTACCGAGATCAATACCAATAAGCGCAACGTTTTCCATGATGGCCTCTCCTGAAAGAAAAACACCCTGTCAGCGTACCGCTCACAGGGTGGGGGTGACCATCTCATTAGACCCCCTGCCAAGGCAGGGGGTCGTCATGAGCAGCGCGGGGGGAGGACCTAGATCATCACACCGGCGATAACGGCGGAAAGCAGGCTCACCAGGGTGGAGCCATAGACCAGCTTCAGACCGAAGCGGGAGACCATGTTGCCCTTCTCTTCGTTGAGCGCCTTCACCGCACCGGCGATGATGCCGATGGAGCTGAAGTTGGCGAACGACACCATGAAGATGGAGAGGATGCCGACGGTGCGCGGGGAGAGCTCGGCGGCAATCTTGCCCAGATCCATCATGGCCACGAACTCGTTGGTCACCAGCTTGGTCGCCATGATGGAGCCGGCCTGCAGCGCTTCACTGCCCGGGATGCCCAGGATCCAGGCAACGGGATAGAAGATGTAGCCCATGACGTGCTGGAAGTTGACGCCGAACGCCGCCTCGAACAGGTAGTTGATGAGGGCGATCAGGGCGATGAAGCCCACCAGCATGGCACCGACGATCACCGCCACGGTGAAACCGGCCATGATGTATTCCCCCAGCATCTCGAAGAAGTTCTCCTTCTTCGGCGTGTGGTGCTCGTCACCCTCGGCCAGCGCCTTGGCATCGGTCACGGTGTTGTCGGGCTCGTAGGGGTTGATGAGGGAGAGCACCACGAAGGTGCTGAACATGTTGAGCACCAGCGCGGCCACCACGTAGCGCGGCTCGATCAGCTGCATGTAGGCACCAACGATGGACATGGAGACGGTGGACATGGCCGTCGCCGCCAGGGTGTACATCTGCTTCTCGTTCAGGTGCGGCAGTATGTTCTTGAGGGCGATGAAGTTCTCGGACTGACCGACGATCATGGAGCTGATGGCGTTGAAGGACTCCAGCTTGCCCATGCCGTTGATCCTGGCCAGCACGGTGCCGATGCCACGAATGACGATGGGCAGCAGACGGATGTACTGCAAAATGCCGATCAACACGGAGATGAAGACGATGGGCATCAGCACCATCAGGAAGAAGGAGAAGGCCCCTTCGTTGACCAGACCGCCGAACACGAAGTCGGTCCCCTGCTTGGCAAACTCCATCAGCTTGGTGAAGCCGGCTGCAAAGCCACCCACCACCGCCAGACCCACTTCGGAGTTGAGCATGAACCAGGCGAGCGCCAGCTCGACCACCAGCAGCTGGCCGATGTAACGCAGCTTGATCTGTTTCCAGTTGCGGCGGTTTGCCAGCAACGCCAATGCCAGGACCATCACGAGTCCGAGCACGAAATGAACGTATTCCATACCAGTAGCACCCATTGAATTGTTATTTTTGACCGGCGCCATCATAAAGAACTGCATATTTAAAAATCAGAGAATCATCACAATCCGCGGTAAAAATATGCATGCGAAATAATACAAACGTTTTTAAATTAATTGCCAAGGCACATAATTATTAATCGTCACTTGGGAAGTTTAAAAATAAATCAAAAACAATAAGTTATGCCAATTCGTTAATTTTATTCCTCATTCGTATATATATTTCATAACGGCCATATCCCATATGGCATCCTCCGATGACTCATCAGCACCAGGACATGTTTAATTAAAAACGTTTTCTCGCCATTCATCATGATCTGGCCATGACCACCCTGTTCCATTGTGCTCTTTTTACATACCGCAAGCCCGCCAACGCAGACAGAAGCCTCCATCGGCAACCCATGACGCCAACCGTTCAAATATTCACCGCATCCGGCGGCACATTCTGGTATGATGCGCCCCCTTGCGCACCGCGCACCCCCATTTCTGGTTTTCCGACATAGAGTCCTTTTGTGAACAACAGCGAATTTAGCAGCCTGAACCTCTCCTCCGCCCTGCAGGACAACCTCGCCAGCCTGGGCTATCTGCAGATGACCCCGATCCAGGCCCAGAGCCTGCCCCTGGTGCTCGACGGCAAAGATTTGATCGCCAAGGCGAAAACCGGCAGCGGCAAGACCGCGGCCTTCGGCCTGGGTCTGCTGGCCAAGCTGGACGTCAACCGGCTGGCCGTGCAGGCGCTGGTGCTCTGTCCGACCCGCGAGCTGGCGGATCAGGTGGCCACCGAGATCCGTCGTCTCGCCCGCACCCTGCCCAACGTCAAGCTGGTGACCCTGTGCGGCGGCACCCCGACCGCACCGCAATCCGCCACCCTGGGCTTTGGCGCCCACATCGCCGTCGGCACCCCGGGCCGGATCCTCAAGCACCTGGAGCAGGGCACCCTTGAGCTCGACGACCTCAAGACGCTGGTGCTGGACGAAGCGGATCGCATGCTGGACATGGGCTTTGGCGAAGACATCAACCGCGTCATCAGCCACGCCCCGCGGGATCGCCAGACCCTGCTCTTCTCCGCCACCTATCCGGAAGGGATCGCCCAGATGAGCCGCGGCGTGCAACGCAACCCGGTGGAGGTGAGCGTGGAGTCCCTGCACGAAGAGAGCGCCATCGAACAGAAGTTGTATGAAGTGCCGGCCGGCCAGCGCCTCGATGCCCTCACCTGGCTGCTCAGCCACTACCAACCGGGCTCCTGCGTGGTGTTCTGCAACACCAAGCGCGCCTGCAACGACGTGGCCGATCACCTGGCCGCCAAGGGCTTCTCGGCGCTGGCGCTGAACGGTGACCTGGAACAGCGTGAGCGGGATCAGGTGCTGGTGCGCTTCGCCAACGGCAGCGCCACCATACTGGTCGCCACCGACGTGGCGGCCCGCGGCCTCGACATCAAGGAGCTGGGGGCCGTCATCAACTACGAGCTCACCTACGACCCCGAGGTGCACGTGCACCGCATCGGCCGTACCGGCCGTGCCGGCCAGCAGGGCCTGGCCCTGAGCCTCTACCAGCCGAACGAGGCCCAGCGCGTCAACTTCATCGAGGAGTACCAGCAGGCCCCCATTCCCCAGGGCGACCTGGCCGGGATCGGCCGCGACATCAAGCCGATCGCGCCGCAGATGGTGACCCTCTCCATCGATGCGGGCCGCAAGAGCAAGGTGCGTGCCGGTGACATCCTCGGCGCCCTGACTGGCGAAGGCGGCATTGCCGGGGCCGATGTGGGCAAGATCCAGATTTCCGAGCAGTACTCCTACGTGGCGGTGAAGCGCCAGGTGGCGAGCGCCGCCCTCAAGCGGTTGCAGGAGGGCAAGATCAAGGGGCGCAGCTACCGTGCCCGCAAACTGGGCTAAGGTATTTCACACGCCCGGCCAGACCACAGGCGCCTGACAGGCGCCTGTTTCATATCATTCGCCGCCATGCGGCAAGACAGGTGACATGACCCAAGCAATCCAGAGCGATGTGAGCTGCCAGAACTGCGAAGCCTGCTGCTGCCGCCTCGAGGTGATGCTCTTCACCGACACCGGCGTGCCGGACCGCTATATCGAGGAGCGGGAAGGAGAAGTGCCCGTGATGCACAGACTGGAAGATGGCTGGTGCGCCGCCCTCGACCGCAACACCATGATGTGTCGCATCTACGAGGTGCGGCCGCTGATCTGCCGTGAATTCGAGATGGGGGAGCCCGACTGCCTCGACGAGCGGGACAAGTGGTTCATCAGGCTGGAGTAACCGGGGTGTTCAACCCGTGCTGACGTGGCTCTCCTTGCCTTGCAGCCCCTCGAGGCGCTGTGTCAGCCAGTGGATGGCCTGCGCTTCCTCCTCGAAATAGCGCACCTCCTGAAAGGGAAGCTCGCTGAAAACGTGATCCGCCAGATAACGTTTGAAATCCCCGATCATGACCACCGCCAGAAAGGCGCAGCCATGGGTGGCGCACCAGTTGAACTGGCGACGAAAACGGGCCAGCACCTCGGGGCCGGCGGCCTCGAACTCGGTCGCGACCTCGACGATGCCCCAGGGGGCTCCCTGCAAACGGCTTATCTGCTGGCTGAACTTGCCCTCATAGGCCATGGCGCCTGCCAGGTTGAAAGGGCCGCTCGGCCGACAGATCAGCAGTTGCCCTTGTCGCTGCATCTCAAAATGGCCGTGTGCTTGCACGTTCACCTCCTGCCTTGAGTCCTTCGCTGCGGCTGATATGCCCTGTGTTGCCACAAAGTAAGAATTTATCCCCGAAAAGTCCATGAAGCTCCCCGCATTGTGAACGGAAAGCGCCATTCAACCCCCGCTTTTACCCCGGTGGCGGAATGTACATTTCCTCGACATGTTCTGTTGCAGTTAACAAAACGTTGCTGCTATTATCCGCGCCATTCAAAACATTCCACCTACTGAAACCTTTTGGCGTTCACCCAGGGATCAACGATGAAGCAACAAGACGCAAGTTATTACCAACGGATCTGGCGCTGGCATTTCTATGCCGGTCTCTTCGTCGCCCCCTTCCTGATCCTGCTCTCCCTCACCGGCATCGTCTATCTGTTCAAACCGCAGCTGGACAACCTGCTCTACCCCGAGCTGATGAAGGTGACGCCCGCCACCCAGACCCTGAGTGCCGACCAGCTGCTGGCCAAGGCAACCATCGCCATGCCGGACGCCAGCCTGCGCAAATACCTGCCCCCGGTGGCAGCGGACGCGAGCGCCCAGATAGTCGTGATGCGTGAAGGGCAGGAGCTGACCCTCTTCATGGATCCCGCGAACGGCGCCCTGCTCGGCACCATGGACAACAAGTGGAACCTGCAGGCGGTGGCGCGTGCTCTCCATGCGGAGCTGATGCTTGGTACCACGGGTGATCGCCTGATCGAGCTGGCCGCAGGCTGGGGAATCGTGCTCCTCGTCAGCGGACTCTATCTCTGGTGGCCCCGCAAGGGGCCGGGTGTGGGGGGCATCCTCTGGCCGAGAATGCACCAGCGCGGCCGTCTCTGGTGGCGTGATCTGCACGCCGTGGTCGGCTTCTGGGGCGCGGGTTTCCTGCTGCTGCTGCTGCTGACGGGCATGACCTGGACCGGTTTCTGGGGCGGCCAGTTCGCCGATGTCTGGAACCGCTTCCCTGCGGCCATGTGGAACGAGGTGCCCAAGTCGGCCCCCCTCACCCGCAGCCTCAACCAGGCTCACGAACAGACCGTCTCCTGGGGGGCCGAGACCCTGCCCATGCCGAGCTCCCAACCCACGGCAGAGAGCCATGATCACAGCGCCATGACCCATGGCGGCGGACACGAGGGCATGGTCATGGCCAGCCATCGCATTCCGCTGCAACAGGTGGTCGACATCGCCAGCGAGCGGGGGGTCAGCCCGGGTTACAGCATCACCCCCCCGGTCGGTGAAACCGGCGTCTATACCATCGCCATCTTTGCCGATGATCCCCGCAACGACGCCACCCTGCACATCGACCAATACAGCGGCAAGGTGCTGGTCGACGTGCGCTGGCAGGATTACGGCCCGGTCGCCAAGACGGTGGAAACCGGCGTCATGCTGCACATGGGCAAGCTCTACGGCTGGCCGCACCAGCTCGTCATGCTGCTCATCTGCCTGATGATTCTGGCAAGCTCGGTGAGCGGGCTCTGGATCTGGTGGAGCCGCCGTCCCAGTGGTCGCCTCGCCGCCCCGCCCCTGCCCGCCAAGCTGCCTCCCATGGGCGGTGCCATCGCGGTGCTGGTCGTGCTCGGGATCTGCTTCCCGCTGGTGGGGGCCTCCATGGTTGCCATCTGGCTGCTGGACAGTCTCTTCTTCTCTCGCCGCACGGCCGTGGCCCAGGCAAGCTGACCCGTCAGGGGCAAGCCCGCCTCATGCACACGAGGGCTCCCTGTCGGGGGCCCTCGTCGTCTGCATCACCTGGCACCATCCTTCGCCTGGCGGCATGCTCCTCCCCTAGCGATCATCACATCGGTCTGATGAAACAACAACGCATCGACACATCAGCAAAAAGGGCTCCCGTTCGGGAGCCCTTTTTGTTGCCAAACGCGTCGGCCTCAGGTGAGCGCCAGCCCGGCGGAGAGCAGCAGGCTGAACAGAAATGCGCTGATGGCGGTCTTCTTGAGGGCGCCGGTCAGCACCTCGCCATCGAAACTCTCTCGCAGGGTGCGGGCGGCATCGGTGAGGGGCTTCATGGCGGGCAGGAAGATCCAGGGCCAGAGGCTCGCAGGCTGAGTCAGCAGGAAGGCGATGGTCGCCAGCAGCGCCGCCCCCAGCAAGACCCAGTGATAGGCGATGGCCCGGTTGCGGCCAAGGCGCACCGCCAGGGTGATCTTGCCGCTGGCGGCATCGGTCTCGATGTCCCGCACGTTGTTGATGTTGAGCACGGCAGTCGCCAGCAGGCCGCAGGCGGTGGCGGGCAGCAACAGGTCCCACTCCAGGCTATGGGTGAAGAGGTAGTAGGAGCCGAGCACCCCCAGCAGGCCGAAGAACAGGAACACCGAGATGTCCCCGAAGCCGCGATAGCCGTAGGGGCTCTTGCCCACCGTGTAGGTGATGGCCGCGACGATGGCCGCTCCCCCCAGCAGGATGAACGTCAGGATCTGCTGCCACGCCTCCCCGAAGGCGCAGACCAGCAGGGAGAGGCCGCTCATCACGGCCGCCAGGGCGGTCAGCCCCATGGCCACACACATCTGGTGCCGGGTGATGAGGCCGGAAACCACGGCGCGCTGGGGACCGATCCGCTCCCCGTTGTCGGCACCGGAGACCGCATCGCCATAGTCGTTGGCCAGATTGGAGAGAATTTGCAGCAGGATGGCGGTCAGCAGGGAGAGCCCCATGATGGTGCCGTCGAACGCTCCCCGGCTGGCTGCCAGCCCCGAGCCCAGCAAGATGGAGGAGCACGCCAGGGGCAGAGTTCGCAAACGCGCCGCCAGCAACCAAACAGAGAAGGTATTTGTCATATTGTGATGGCCAAACAATCAGATATTGATCGTGTTAAGGGTTATCGAACCGGATTTAGGTATACTTGGCTGCGCGGGGGCGTCGGCTCCCCCGGGCAATTTACATGGACGAATGGGCAGATAATATATAGGAAATCGTCGCCCTTTGGCATCAACCTGCGCCATCCTCCCCCGGAGCGATCGCGATTATCCGGCTCAGACTAGACATCCATGTTGGCTCAGACCCACCTCAAGCAACAACTGGACGCCCTGCGTCACAGCACTGTCAGCGGTTTCGTGCGACTGCGCGTGGCCGCTCACGTCGACGTCTTTCCCGGCTGGTTGGCGGCCCAGACGCTCTACCCCCGCATCTATTGGCACGCCAGAGGGCAACAGAGCCCCGAGTACGTGGCGCTTGGCGCCATTCACGAGCTGACCCGGCCGGAGGATATCCAGCGGGTCTGCGACCTTGCCGGCACGGCCAGTGAAGACAGCCCTCGCTACTACGGTGGCCTGGCGTTCGACCCGGATCTGCCCGGCTGGCAGGGTTTTGGCCCCTGCCGCTTCGTGCTGCCCCGTATCGAGCTGGTACGCCGGGGGGAGTGCACCAGCCTCTGCCTCAATCTCTGGCTGCCTGCCCGGGAAGAGGGTCACGCATTCGAAGCCGAACTCTGCGCCGCCGAGGCGGCGCTCGATGCCCTGCAACCCGAGGCCCCTCTGCCCGCCCTGCAGAAGCGGCCATGGCAGCGCCAGGACCTGCCGGGCCCTGCCCAGTGGCAGACCCTGGTGGAGCAGGTCACGGCCCCCGACTTCCAGGCCCGCACCCCCAAGGTGGTGCTGTCGCGGGAGAGCCTGCTCCAGAGCGAGGCGCACGATGCGCCCCTCTGCCCCTGGTCCCTGCTGACACAGTGGGCCCGCCACGCCCAGGAGTGCTTCCACTTCGGCTTCCAGTTCTCCCCCGAGCAGAGCTTCATCTCCTGCTCCCCCGAGCGCCTCTACCGCCGGGAGAAGGGCCACCTCTTTACCGAGGCGCTGGCAGGCACCATTCGCCGTTCCGGGGATGAGGCGACCGACGCGGCCCTGGCCGCCGAGCTGCTGGCCGACAGCAAGAACCGGCTGGAGAACCGGCTGGTTCACGCCGACATTCTCAGCCGCCTGGCACCCCTCACGACCGATGCCACCCTGACCGAGCCGCGCATTCTGAAATTGCGGCTGCTGCAACACCTCAAGTGCGACATCGAGGCCGAGCTCAAACCCGGCGTCTGCGACTGGCAACTGCTGGCTGCCCTGCACCCCACCCCCGCCGTGGGGGGCGCCCCCCGCGAGGCGGCGCTCGCCTTCATCCGTGAATGCGAGCCCCATGATCGCGGCTGGTATGCCGGTGCCTGTGGCATGCTGAGCCGGGAGACCTCGGAGTTCTCCGTCGCCATTCGCAGCGCCCGGATCAGGGGCCCGCGCATCAGCCTGTTCGCCGGTGCCGGCATAGTGGCGGGATCGGAGCCCGCCGCCGAGTGGGCCGAACTCGACAACAAGATCGCCAACGTGCTCTCCCTGCTGGGATAGCGTTTCTTACCGACTCCTCACTGCGAGAGCTTCATGTCCGCCAGCCACGTGTCCGCGCATCACGCCTTTGCCAGCCATCACGCCACCTTCAACCATGTCTGGTCCTCCCTCTTGCTGGAAGAGCTCTTTCGCCTCGGCGTGCGTGACATCGCCCTGGCCTCCGGATCCCGCTCGGCGCCGCTCACCATGGCCGCCGCCGCCCACCCGGGCTTTCGCCGCCACCTGCACTTCGACGAGCGGGGTCTGGGCTTCATGGCGCTGGGGCTGGCCAAGGGGAGCGGCCGCCCAGTGGCGGTCATCATGACCTCTGGCACAGCGGTGGCCAACCTCTGGCCCGCGGTGGCGGAAGCCCAGCTCACCGGGGTCCCGCTCATCATTCTCTCTGCCGACAGGCCACCCGAGCTCATCGACAACGGGGCCAACCAGGCCATCGATCAGCCGGGGATCTTCGGTCGCTACCCCGTCTATCAGCAAAATCTGCCGAGCCCCACTCCCACCATTCCGGCGGCCTTCGTGCTGAGCTCGGTGGATCAGGCCCTGGCACGACAGGCGCACACCCCGGGGCCGGTGCACTTCAACTGCATGTACCCCGAGCCCCTCTACCCCGGCGACCACTATCTGGACTTTTCCGATTACCTGGCGCCCCTCGGCGACTGGCTGCGCTCGGCCAACCCCTGGAGCCCCTGGCTGGTGGGCGAGCCGGGCTGCCCCGCCCAGCCGGACTGGGAGGAGCTGAAGGGCAAGCGCGGTGTCATCGTCGCCGGGCGCATCCAGGATCCGGTGCAAGGCAAGGCGGTGGCCGAGCTGGCAGACCGCCTCGGCTGGCCCCTGCTGGCAGATCTGCAAAGCCAGATCCGCTTCGATGATCGCAACCTCGTCCACACGGATCTCGCCCTGCAACACAGCGACTTCGTGGCCGAGCTGGCCCGCGCCGAGGTACTGCTGCAATTCGGCGCCCGCCTCATCTCCAAGCGCCTCAGCCAGTTCATCAAACAACACCCCTGGCAGGATTACTGGCTGGTGGACCCGCAGCCGGCACGCCTCGACCCCGACTACCGGCTGCGCCGTCGCCTGGTGTGCGATCCCGCCGCCTTTGCGGCCGCCCATCCAATCCCCCATTCGCAGCAGCCCTGGCACCAGTTGGCCGCGCGCCAGCAGGCCATCAGCCAGCAGATCCGCACCGCCTGTGATCGCTTCTCGGAGCTAGGGGTGTGCCACCGCCTGAATCAGCTCATCCAGGGTCAGTTGTTCGTCGGCAACAGCATGCCGGCCCGGCTGATGGACATGCTGGGCGAGGTGGGCAAGGGCCCCAGCCGGGTGATGACCAACCGCGGCGCCTCCGGCATCGATGGCCTTATCGCCACCGCATACGGCTTCGCACAGTCGGTCCCGCCTGACAGTCGCGAGCCCACCACCCTGCTGCTCGGGGATCTCAGCGCCCTGCACGATCTCAACAGCCTTGCGCTGCTCGGCAAGGGGAGCCTCCCCCTGGTGGTGATCCTGCTCAACAACGACGGCGGCAGCATCTTCCGCATGCTGCCTGTGCCCACCCAGGACGCCCTGCTGGAGACCTACTACTGCCTGCCCCACGGCCTGCACTTCGAGCACGCCGCCGCCATGTTCGGCCTGCACTACCGGGCCCCCACCACCCTCGACGCATTTGAGCAGGACTATGCCGCAGCCCTGAAAAACGGGGTAACCCTGATTGAAATCAAGATACCGAGCAGTGAAGTCGCCGAGGATCTCAAGGCACTGGGAGCCGCTATCCGTGGTCTCTGATCCCGCCGTGCCGCTGGTGCTGCTGCACGGCCTGCTGGGGGACGCCGACGACTGGCGACCTGTCATCCAGGCCCTGCCCGGTGTCCCGTACCATGCCCTGGATCTGCCGGGCCACGGCCGCAACCGGGCACTGCGGGTGAGCGGCTTTGACGAGGCCCATCGCTGGCTCTGCGACGAGCTGGCCGCACGGGATATCGCCCACTACCGGCTGGTGGGGTATTCGCTGGGGGGGCGGCTCGCGCTTCATCACGCCAGCCACTCCCCGGCGGGGTTGCAGGCCCTGCTGCTGGAGAACTGCCACCCCGGGCTGCCTGCTGGTGAACGTCCGGCCCGCATCGCTCACGATGAAGCCTGGGCCCGGCGTTTCGAGTGCGAGCCCCTGATCCGGGTGCTTGCCGACTGGTACCGCCAGGGCGTCTTCGCCGACCTGGACGACGATGCCCGCACCCACCAGGCCGCACGCCGCCTTGGCAACGACGGCAAGGCCGTGGCCGCCATGCTGAGGGCCACGTCCCTGGGGCGACAGCCGGATCTCGCCCCCTGGCTTCGGGATACCCGGCTGCCGGTGCAGTGGATCTCCGGCAACCGGGATCACAAATTCCATGCCCTCGCTTGCCAGTTGGTAAAGCAAGGCTGCAATATCAAACACTTGGCTCTGGATGGCGGACACAATCTGCACACAAGCCAGCCCGATACCTTTGCCCGGCTCCTGCGGGAGTGGGCTCACCAACCAGAAGAGAAGATCCATGATTGAAGCGATGACGGAAGCCGAGCTCTATGCCCCTGTCGAGTGGCACGACTGCTCCGCCGGTTACGAGGACATCCTCTATCACAAGTCCCCAGAGGGCATTGCCAAGATCACCATCAACCGTCCCCAGGTGCGCAACGCCTTCCGCCCCCGTACCGTGAAAGAGATGCTGCAAGCCCTGGCCGATGCCCGCTACGACGACAAGGTCGGCTCCATCATCCTCACCGGCTTCGGCGAGAAGGCCTTCTGCGCCGGCGGCGACCAGAAGATCCGCGGCGACTACGGTGGCTACAAGGACGATGAAGGCACCCATCACCTCAACGTGCTCGACTTCCAGCGTGACATCCGTACCTGCCCCAAACCCGTGGTGGCCATGGTGGCTGGCTACGCCGTCGGTGGCGGCCACGTGCTGCACATGATGTGCGACCTGACCATCGCCGCCGACAACGCCCAGTTTGGCCAGACCGGCCCCAAGGTGGGCTCCTTCGACGGCGGCTGGGGCGCCTCCTACATGGCCCGCATCGTCGGCCAGAAGAAGGCTCGGGAGATCTGGTTCCTCTGCCGCCTCTACGACGCCAAACAGGCCCTCGACATGGGGCTGGTCAACACCGTCGTGCCCCTGGCCGAGCTGGAGCGTGAAACCGTGCGCTGGTGCCGCGAGATGCTGCAACACAGCCCCATGGCCCTGCGCTGCCTGAAGGCGGCCCTCAACGCCGACTGCGACGGCCAGGCCGGTTTGCAGGAGCTGGCAGGCAATGCCACCATGCTGTTCTACATGACCGAAGAGGGTCAGGAAGGGCGCAACGCATTCAACGAGAAACGCCGTCCCGACTTCTCCAAATACAAGCGGAATCCCTGATGACACTCGCCCTCTACCGCTACCAACTGCCCTTTACCCAGCCCCTGGCCTTTCATGGTCAGTTGCAGGTAGCGCGCGAGGGCCTGCTGGTACGCATCGACGATGGCTGGGGGGAGATAGCCCCCCTGCCAGGATTTTCCAAAGAGACCCTGGCCGACGCCCAGGCCGAGGCCCTCGACTGTCTGGCGCAGCTGGCGCGGGGACAGACCCCGACGCCACAGCTGCCCTCGGTGCAGTTCGGGCTCGACTGCGCCCGTCGTAGCTGGCCCGAGCAGGGTGCCCCCCTGCCCGAACCCTATCCGCTGATCCAGGGCTCCCCCCAGGAGCTGCTCAAGAACTGGAAGCAGTGGCTGCACGAGACCCCCCTCAAGGCCAAGCTGAAGGTAGCCCGCTACCCCATGCGCGACGAGCTGGCGCTGATCCGGCTGCTGCTCGATCGGCGCCCCAATCTCAAACTGGTTCTGGACGCCAACCAGGGCTGGACCCGCGAGGAGGCCTGGGCCTTCTGCGGCCACCTGGATCCGAATCGCATCGAATACCTCGAAGATCTGTGCGCCGACTTCGAGGACATCGCCTTCGTCGCCAGCCGCACCGGCATGCCGGTGGCGCTGGATGAACTGCTGGCCCAGGGCAAGCCCTGGGAGCCCATCCCGCAACTGCGCGCCCTGGTGCTCAAGCCGACCCTGCTCGGCGCCCTCGCCAACAGCGAGGCCCTGGTGGCCCGCGCTCGCGAACTGAAACTCAAGGTGATCGTCTCCTCCTGTTTCGAGTCCGGTCTCGGCCTCGGCCAGCTCGCCCGCCTCGCAGGGGAGTGGGCGCCGGATCAGGCCCCTGGCCTCGATACCCGCCGCTGGCTGGCCAGGGATCTGCTGGACAAGCAGGGGCAACCCGATCCGAGCAGGATGGCCCCCCTGTTTCACCGTGACTGACCCATGGTGACCCGTCAGATCCCACGGCAGGAAACCTGCCCGGTACGACGCTGGGCGGCACTGGCCCCTCATCGCATTGCCATCCACAGCGGGGAGCCTCTTAGCTACCAGCGCCTTGACCTGCGCCTCAACAGCCTGTGCAATCAGCTCGCCCGGGCCGGGCTGGAACGGGGAGATCATCTCGCCGCCGTGGTGCGCGGCGCCCTGGAGGATGTGTTGCTGGCCTGGGCCTGCGTGCGCAGCGGCATCGTCTTCTGCCCCCTCAATCCCGCCTTTCCGGCAACCAGACACAGCGAACTGGCGAGCCAGCTCGAGGCCCGGGCATTCTGGTCGGCAGGCGAGATCCCGGCGGGCGACTGGCAAGCCCTCAGCCTCGACTTCACGGGCGAGCTGGCCGCAGATGGGGAGTCCCCGCTGGTACCCGACCAGCCGAACAACATGATCCTCACCTCGGGATCCAGCGGTACCCCCAAGGCGGTGGTACACCGCCTCGCCAACCACCTCGCTTCGGCCCGGGGTTCCGCCACCCTGCTCCCCCTGGACGAAGCCTGCGGCTGGCTGCTCTCCCTGCCACTGTTTCACGTCGGCGGTTACGCTATCTTGTTTCGGGTCTTCCTGGCGGGAGCCGCCCTGGTGCTGGACGATCGCACCCGGCCCCTCAAGGCGCGGCTCGAGGATCAGCCCATCACCCACCTTTCGCTGGTGCCGACCCAGCTCTGGCGCCTGCTGGCACAGGGGTTCGACCCATCCCGCACCCGGGTGCGAGAGCTGCTGCTCGGGGGCGCCGCCATCCCGGCGCCCCTGGTCAACCGGCTGACCGCTCTGGGGCTAGAGCCCAAGGTGAGCTATGGCCTCTCCGAGATGGGCAGCCAGGTCTGTACCGGGCAACCCTGCGCCGCCGGCGTGGTGGGTCGCCCGCTGCCGGGGCGGGAGGTCTGCATCCGCCAGGGGGAGATCTGCGTGCGCGGTGAGACCCTGTTTGCCGGATATTTCAGGGAGGGCGAGCTGGTGCGCCCCCTCGATGAAGAGGGCTGGTTCCACACCCGGGATAAGGGCCGCCTCACTCCGGGGGGCGATCTGGTGGTGGAGGGGCGGCTCGACAACCTCTTCATCTCGGGGGGGGAGAACATCCAGCCCGAGACCATAGAACAGCGGCTGGTGGATCACCCCGCCGTGGCCCAGGCCCTGGTGGTGCCGGTGCCGAGCGACGAGTGGGGGCATAGGCCCGCCGCCTTCATCGACTGGCACGACGAACCTGCCCCCCCTGCCGAACTGGCCGCCTGGATCAGGCTGTCGTTACCCGGCTTCATGGTGCCGGACCAGTGGCATCCCTGGCCGGATCTCGGCGGCAATCTGAAACCCTCCCGCACCCTGCTCGCCCGCAGCTTGCGACAAGAGGAGTGACGCCTCCCCCATATGGGGCGCAGTCCTTGCTATCAACACAGCCCCCTTTGGGGCTGTTTTTATGTTGTTTGCTCCCGAATGCATCATTTCGCTGCGCCATCTGGCCAATTGATATTCCTTTGGAGCTCAATACCCTCTCCGGTCCCCACGCCTCTCCATCCACCAAAGGGATCATGATGAAGCACCTCTCTCCCCGGCTGCTGCTCCTGGCAGCCCCTGGTCTGCTCGCCACCTCGGCGCTGGCCAACTACTCCCCCTCCGACTGGCAACAGTATCAACTCAAAGGCGAATCCAGCCGTCAGCTGGGGGATCGTCTCACCGAAGTGACCTTTGAACTGAGCGCCCGCAGCGGCGACGCCCCTTATCAGCAGTTGAGGGTGTATCGCCGCTTCGACTGGCGCGATGCCAACCTGGCTGCGCTGGCAGAGCAGCTGTGCGGCGAGCCGCAACTCAAGATCGAGCAGGGCTGGCAGATCCGCTACCTCAGCTGTGAAGAGGTGGTACCGGCCGGCAAGGCCGTCCCGGCCAGCAGCTATGACTATGGCTACGGCATGAAGCAGGGCCGCTGGGAGCCGCTGGCGGGCACCCCGACCGCATCGCGTCAGGATCGTTTACCGCTGGCTGAGCGGGTCATCCTGGGTCACAGCGAGCAGGAGCTGGATCACTGCGAGCTCAACGCCGAAGGCCGCTGCGCCGAGCAGGCATGGCAGTACCAGCCGCAAAACTGGCAGCAATTGAAGGTGCTGGAAGAGACTCCCAACGAACGGGAGGGTCGCCTCGAACAGATCTTCTTCCGCCTGCAGCCTATCGCGGGCAGCCAGGCCGCCAAGCAGGTGAGCGAGCTGCACGTCTGGCGCCAGTACACCTGGCTGCTGGACGAGATCAAGGCCCAGCAGGAGTGCGATGAACCCCAGACCCGTCAGGAAGGGGACAAGACCATCAGCTACCGGGTGTGCCGTCAGACCCTGCCCGCCGGCAGCGAAGTGCAGGTGGTCTTGAAGGACACCGGCTATCAATACCCGGTGGGGGGCAGCGAATGGCAGACCCTGCCGGAAACAACCGAGTGGCAGGAGAGCCGGGTGCTCAACCGCCCCATCGTGCTGGCCAGCAAGGAAGAGCAGATCGACTGTCGCCGTGCCGACGGCCGCGCCTGCTCCGAGCCGGATCTGCCGGGTACCGAGTTGCTGGACGCCGACGCGGCCAGGATAGTGCAGGATGCCAGTGGCCAGCCCGCGCCGGTCTGGCAGGAGAACTATGGTCACGATGACACCAAGCTGCTGGCCGTGTCGCGCGGCATCCAGAGCCTGCTGGCGGCCAATCAGCCGGCTCATCCGGCCATGAAGCTGCTGCTGGAATACGTGCGCGCCCACAACTACCACAACTACGGCAAGCACAAGGAAGACGGCCCGGCCGCCGCCGAGGCGCTGGCTGAGGCATTGACCGCGCTGGGTGCCCATCCGCTGCTCTTCCCGGAGCAACCCACCGATGAGGTGGGCTCCGTGATCGGTGCCTGGAGCATCGCCCTGCACGGTCAGTTCAAGAGCCCGGCAGTGCAGAGCCGCTTTGGCACCCTGCTCGGCGAGTTCAACCAGATGCTGGCCTACAGCACCCGCCATGCCAGCGAGATCAACGGCCAGCACGCCTGGGCGACCGGTCTGTTCGATCTGCTCAACTTCCTCGACTTTGCCAGCGACTACAGCGACCCCTTCGCCAACGACTTCCGCCAGCAGGATGGCGAGCTGCGCAAGCAGCTGCACGCCCTCGCCATGAGCGAGCTCGCGTTGTGGCAAGGAAGGGATGGCGCCGATCTGTTCCTGCTCAACAACGTGCTGGATGCCTACACACGCCTCTACCGGGTCGCCCGCCATACCCGCCCGGACGAGCTCGACGGCTACCGCAATCTGCTGGATGACTCCGTCATCGAACTGGTTCGCCACCACGACCTGATCCCTGGTGGTCAGCAGAGTCAGGACCTGCTGGAAGACATGTCACTGACCCTCTCCACCTACTACCTGACCTACACGGACCGCACCAGCGAAGCCTGCATCAGCGGTGACTTCGCCGGGCTCTGCACCCCTGTCCGGGTGGAGGACGTGCTGCCCTTCGAGCATACCTGCTCGCCGACCCTGCGCCTGCGGGCCCAGGATCTGACCATGAGCCAGGCCGAGGGGATCTGCCGTGAACTGGGTGCCGAAGAGCAGCAGTTCCACCAGCAGATGGAGACCGGCTGGCAGCCGGTGGCGGACGATCACAACGAGGCGCTGGAACTGGTGGTCTTCAACTCCTCCGCCGACTGGAAACGCTACGGCAGTGCCCTGTTCGGCGGCGTCTCCACCGACAACGGCGGCATCTACCTCGAAGGGGATCCGGCTCGCCCCGGCAACCAGGCCCGCTTCTTCGCCTACGAGGCGGAGTGGAAACGCCCTGCGTTCCAGGTGTGGAACCTGCGCCACGAGTACGTGCACTACCTGGACGGCCGCTTCAACCAGTACGGCAGCTTCGGCCACTACCCGCTCAATCGCACCACCTGGTGTTCGGAAGGGCTGGCGGAATTCATCGCCCACGGTCAGTGCTTCGCCCGCGGTCTGGACAACGTCGCCGGCCGCCCGGCCAGCGACCGTCCGGCCCTGGCCGACATCCTGCACCTGGATTACGACAAGGGCGGCGAGATGGTCTACTCCTGGTCCTACACGGTGCACCGCTTCCTCAGCGAGACGGGTCGCGGCGCCAGCTGGCTGGCCATGGCCCGGGCCCTGCGCAACCCGGATCAGCAGCAGGCGATGAGCGCCTTCGAAGCCGAGCTGGATGCGCTGATCGCAAGCGACAGCGAGGCCTACCAGCAGTGGCTCGGCCGCGAGCTGCTGCCTTGGTGGGAAGCCAACAAGGACTCTGACGAGTGCAAGGCCAACGACTCCTCCCACTGAGGACGAGACGGCTATGACAAGGGGCGGCCATGGTCGCCCCTTGTTTATGGCGCCGTTTGATAAGCCCGGGATCGGGGCGCGCGCTGCGACAACCTCTGCCCGAGTGAGACCCTGCGCCGCCATCAAACCTGACGCGCCACAACAACTTGTAATAGAATGGCCCCCTGTCTTCTCTTACTTCAGACCCGAACCGCACCGCGCATGAAGAAGTTTGCCAAGATCCTGCTCGCCTGCCTCTGCCTGTTGCTGGCCTCCATCGCCGCCCTGCTTGGCTACAGCGAGTGGACCGTCTCGGACGCCCGTCACTACACCTACGACGACGTCAACGCGGTGCCCTACAACCGGGTCGCCCTGGTGCTCGGCACCTCCAAATACCTGATTGGCGGCAGCCCTAACCACTACTTCAAATACCGGATCAAGGCCGCCGCCGAGCTCTACAACAACGGCAAGGTGGACTACATCCTGGTCTCCGGCGACAACGCCACCGTGCAGTACAACGAACCGCGCCAAATGCGGCGGGCCCTGATCCAGGCCGGCATTCCGGCCAGCGCCATCTACAGCGACTACGCCGGTTTTCGGACCCTGGACTCCATCGTGCGTGCCAAGGAGGTGTTCGGTCAGGCCCACTTCACCGTGGTCTCCCAGGCCTTTCACAACGAGCGTGCCATCTTCATCGCCCGCCATTTCGGCATCGAGGCGGTCGGCTTCAACGCCGTGGATCCCAGCGCCTATCAGGGCATCAAGACCCGGGTGCGCGAGGTGTTCGCCCGCCTGATGGGGCTGCTCGACCTCTACGTGCTGGACAAGGGTCCCAAATTCCTCGGCGAGCCCATCGTCATCGGCGGCCCGGTCCCCTGCCAGGCGTTGAGCACCATAGGCGCGAGCCAGCCCTGCCTGCCCATTGCACCGCCCCCTCATCAGCCGAAAGCCAAGCAGGCAGCGGCAGTGAGCGCGGCAACCGACACCAGTGCAGCGGCTGCAACCAGCGGTGCACCAGCCACCAGCGCAGCCGTGCCGAGCGAGGCAACGCCCGTGGATAATCCGGCTGCCACCAGCGCGGCGCCGCCAACCGGCAGCGCGCCGACCCCTCAATAGCAGAGACCCGCCAACAGGCGGGTCTCTTTCATTGGGCTCGGTATTTCCGGCGATCAGGCCAGAGCCACCACGTAACGCCGTGCCACCTCGTCCCAGTCGATCACGTTGTAAAACGCGGCTATGTAGTCGGGACGCTTGTTCTGGTACTTGAGGTAGTAGGCATGCTCCCACACATCCAGCCCGAGTATGGGGGTGAGCCCCTCCATCAGGGGGCTGTCCTGGTTCGCGCTGCTCACCACCTGCAACTTGCCGCGCCCATCGACCACCAGCCAGGCCCAGCCGCTGCCAAAACGGCTCAACGCCGCCTGGGTAAAGGCCTGTCTGAAGGATTCCAGCCCACCCAGATCCCGCTCGATCGCTGCGGCCAGCTCGCCGTCCGGCTCGCCGCCGCCCTGCGGACTCATCACCTGCCAGAACAGGCTGTGGTTGGCGTGACCGCCGCCGTGATTGCGCACCGCCCCCTGCACCTGGGCCGGCAGGCTGTCGATACGGGCAAGCAATGCCTCCAGCGGCAGGGCAGCCAGCTCCGGCAGATCGGCCAGGGCGGCATTGAGGTTGGTGACATAAGTCTGATGGTGACGGCTGTGATGGATCTCCATGGTCTTTGCATCGATATGGGGTTCCAGCGCGTCATAGGCGTAAGGAAGGGCTGGCAGGGTATGGCTCATGTTCATTGTCTCTCCTGTTGGGCTCAATGCAGTTGATGGGCAGAGCCGGTCTGACACAGACATTGACCCAGGCTGCGCTGGATGCCGTCGTGATGACCGTGTTTGCCCAGAAAGGCGAGCAGCTCGGTACGGGTGCTGCGGGCGTGGCGAACAGCCGCCTCCCGCAGGGCAGCGGAACTGGTGGGGGACTGGCTGGTGGCCAGCAGGCAATCATGGATGTGACACAGCAGGTCGGCGGCCCGATCCGGCAGGGTCATGGCCACCAGCAGATCCGCCAGGTTGTGATGGGCCACCACCAGGGCCGCCACCGCTTCGTCGGCATCATGCCAGTCGGCAAACTGCTGGCGGGCAAGCCACAGCGCCTGCTGATAGCAGTCGAGCGCCCTGGCGTACTCCCCCGCATCGAAATGGCGGTTGCCACTCAGGGTCTGCGCTTTCCAGTGCGCCATGCTGCTGTCCGCTCCGGTGGTACCGACCCACCCCTTCACCCAGGTTCCCGTCATGACTCGACCACTCAAATGATAATAATTATTATTTAACTTATTTGATGAGCAGACACAAGGAATAGTTGGTGCCGCCTTTTTTGCCCATATGGGTAGGGTTTTTCTGCAATCCCCGGTTTAGTGATCCCACCCACAGATACATTTGAGTTCAGCTACCATGCTGCCGGTACTGGCATGAGGCCGGTGCCTGCCCCGGTGACGACCAGAATGCAGCCGGTTTTTTCACAAGGACGGTGAAGATGAAAAGATGGCTATTGATGCTGTTGTGCGCCCTGCCCATGCTGGGTCAGGGGGCCGGTTATACCCAGACCCGCTACCCCATAGTGCTGGTGCACGGTCTGTTCGGTTTCGACAAGCTGCTCGGTGTCGATTACTTCTACGGCATCCCCCAGGCCCTGACCCGGGATGGCGCCAAGGTCTACGTGGCCCAGGTCTCCGCCACCCAGAGCTCGGAGCTGCGCGGTGAACAGCTGCTCAAGCAGGTGCAGCAGGTGCTCGCCATCACAGGGGCGGAGAAGGTGAACCTCATCGGCCACTCCCACGGCGGCCCCACCATTCGCTACGTCGCTTCTGTCGCCCCCGAGCTGGTCGCTTCCGCCACCAGCGTGGGCGGGGTCAACCATGGCTCGGAGATCGCCGACCTGGTGCGGGCCAAGGTGACGCCGGGCTCGGCGGCCGAAGGTCTGGCGGTGGCCGCCGCCTCGGCCCTGTCCGGGGTCATCTCGCTGCTCTCCGGGGGCAGCCAGCTGCCGCAGGATCCCCTCGACGCCCTCACCAGCACCGGCGCCCAGCGCTTCAACCAGCGCTATCCGGAAGGGCTGCCTAGCCAGCATTGCGGTGAAGGGCCCATGCAGGCCGCCAACGGGGTCTACTACTTCTCCTGGAGCGGGCGCGGCACCATGACCAACATCCTGGATCCGGTGGATCCGGCGCTGGCGCTGACCGGCAGCTTCTTCAAGGAGCCCAGTGACGGCCTGGTCGGGGTGTGCAGCAGCCACCTCGGCAAGGTGATCGGCACCCACTACCGCATGAACCATCTGGACGAGGTGAACCAGTCGTTCGGCATTCGCCACCTGTTCGAGACAGACCCGGTCAACCTCTATCGCCAGCACGCCAACCGCCTGCAGAGGCTGGGACTATGAACAGGGCATGGCTGATGGCCGCTCCGCTGGCTGCGGCCCTGCTGCTGGGGGGCTGGCAATATTGGCCCTCCGCTGACGCAACCGCCCCTTCTCCTTCGCCGCAACATGCCGGGCCCGCGTCCCCTCTGGTCAGGCAGGCCGCACCGCCGCCGGACAAGGGCTCGCTGCAGGCCCGCCATGAAGCCTTTCTCGCGGCTGAGGGCAGCCTGACGGTGCCGACGGATCCGGGCCTGGCCAGCTTGCAGAAGCTGTTCGACGAGCGCGAACAGTTGCGCAGGCAGCGTTTCACCCCGGTTGAGCAGGAGCAGCTGTTTGCCGAGGACAGGCTGATGGAGCAGTGGACCCTGCGCCGCAAGGCGCTGGCGGAGGCCAGCGATGCCGACAAGCCGCTGCTGGCGAGTGAGCTGGAGCTCTGGCTGGCGGAGCAGCCCCAGTGGTTTCGGGAGGCGGAGGCCAACAGCCGCCTGCTCGGCGATCTGCAGGCTCTGGAGCAACTCCCCGCAGCCGGGCGTGACGCCGCACTGCGCGAACAGTTGGGACCGGAGGCGGCAGACCGGTTGCACCAGCTGGCAGAGAGCCAGCAGGGGTTCGCGCAGCAGCTGGCCGGCTATCTGGACGAGATCAGGCCCCTGCCTGCCGAGGCCCGGGTCAGCCAGCAGCCGGAGATCCTGGCACGCTGGTTCGAGCCCGGTCAGTGGCGACGGGTGGAGGCCCTCACCCGGCTCACCCTGGACGAGCAGTAACCGGCATGAAAAAGGGGCCCGCAAGTGGGCCCCCATTCTTTGACGCTGCCGCCCTTACTGCGGCTTGTTGGCATCCGGCAGCGGCTGCCAGATGAGGCGAGTCACCCGGTTGCCCTGCACCTCGCAGGTGAGGCAGAGATCCTGCCACCCCTTCTCCTGGCGCAGGGAAACTTCTCCCTTGATGCCCTCTGCACTCCTCTTGAGTTTGGCCGGCTCGAAGGTCACCTTGTCACCTCCGGCGAGCGCCATCAGCTTGCCATTGCAGAGCCACTGGGCGAGCTCGGCCCCCTTGAGCTTGACGCCCCCCTTGTCAGCCTTCTCCTCGGCGGTGCTCGGTGCAAACAACCCGCCCAGCTCGGCCGCCCGTCTGGCCAGCCAGGCTTCCCGCTGCTGCATGCTCATCTTGCTGACAAACTCCGCAGGCTGCCCCTTGTCGTCCAGCCATTGGGTCAGCTTGCCACTGTCATCGAAGGCGAACTGGGCGGCGGGCTCCTTCACCCCGAACAGCTTGCCGCCCTTGAAGTAGTAACGGCTCTCCCCTTCCTGTTTGCCCTGCTCGTTCAGGATGGGCACGGCGATGATGACAGGCGTGCCGTCGACCCAGGCCTTGATGTCAACGCCATCGTGGCTGAACAAGCGGGTATCGAGGGCGCTGTCGGCCCCCTTCTCCATCAGGGTGAACTGCTCGGCCAGGGAGGCGGCAAATGAAGGCAGGGAGCAGAGTCCCAGTCCCAAGCCGAGGCTCAGGGCGATCGCGGTTGTGCGCATAAGTGTCCTGTGGTGGGCCCGAAGGCCGGATTAACTCTCTACCAGCCAGACCCTCAGTCCCTCCCGGTGAGTCTCGCTCAGGGGGATGGATTGGCGTGCCCGATAGTCAAAATGGATCAGGGTCGTCTCGCCAGTGACGGCCAGCTCCCCCTGCTGCCAGGCTTCCTGCCAGATGGTGAAGGAGCTGCTGCCAATGCGGCGCACACCGGTCTTGATGGTGACCGGCTGGCCGTAGAACAGCTCCCGTTTGAACTGCACCGTGTAGCCCGCGATGATCAGGTGCCAGTCATGCACATCCAGCTCGGGCGAAAAAATCCGGAACAGGGGATCCCGCGCCGACTCAAACCAGACCGCCGGCACCGTATTGTTGATATGGCCGAGGGCATCTGTCTCCTGAAAGCGGGGTTGGATCTGCATTTCCAGCATGGCTGGTGACTCCTTGTCGTTGAACCGCGCTCAGGCTAACGCGCCCCGCATCAGGACTCAAGCTCCCCGCCATCGCCCTGTGCCTGACCAACCAGCTCGGGTCGCAGCCAGGCGCTGCGAAAATCGAACCAGCCGAGCGCCGTCATCCGCACCCCGTGCACGCCAGTACGGCTCTCCAGCTCCAGCCAGTGGTGAAACAGCGGCACAAACCAGCTCTGGCGCTGCACCTCGGCCAGCAGGGCGCGGGGGCCGGGCTCTTCACCATGGGCGCGCCACTGCGTCAATCCCTGCCACAGGGCCTGCTGGCTGGCCCACACCCGGCGCAACAAGGGGGTGCCCTGCAACCAGCCGTAGGGGGCAAAGGGCCCCTCATGTTCAAGGTTGAGGGTACCAAGCCAGAGATCCACATCCTCGTCCTCACCGCTCACCCAGCGACCGTAGTCGAGGGTACGCACCTCCAGCTCAATTCCCTGCGACCCGAGCAGATCGGCCATGGCACCGGCACACTCATTGAACTCGATATGCTGGTTGAAGCAGGCGAGCACCAGCCGCTGTGGCAGGCTCTGTGGCCGGGGCGGCGGCGGTGGCAGCGCCTCGCGCCAGTGGGGCAGCATGCCGAGGGCGCTGGTCCAGCCCCGTTGCAGCTCGGGGGAAACCCGTGCCATCAGGGCCACCGGACTGAGCAGCTGAATGATCCAGTAGCGCAGAGCAGGATCCTGCAAGGCGCGGGAGCGCTCGTCCTGCAGCAGGAAGTAGCAGCCCGATTCGAGCTCCGACTCGCCGCGCATGGTGCCAAGCTCGGGGCTGTCGCGACCCAGCTGCAGGTGGCTCTCCAGCCGCTCCGCCAGCTCCGGCAACATCCAGATGTCGATCTCGTCGAGCAGGGCGCGCAGGCCGAAATAGTCGTCAAAGGCGGCGAGGCGCAGCTGCAGCGGGTCGTTGGCGATCACCCGATAGGGGCCGGTACCCACCGGTTGCAGGGCAAAGCCCGCCTCCCCCTTGAGCTCGCGCGGCAAAATGGCCGCCACCGGCTCGGCCAGCAGGTCGGGCAGCAGAGGATCCGGGCTGTCGAGATAGAGATCCAGGGTGCGCGGCCAGGGGCTCTCCAGCCGCGCCAGATGGGCGAACAACGGGCGATCCCGCAAGGCCAGCAGACTCTCCATCACATCCTCCACCACCAGCTCACGCCCGTGGTGAAAGCGCACCGCCGGGCGCAGGTAGAAGCGCCAGTGACAAGGGCCGACCTGCTCCCAGTGGTGAGCCAGATCGCCCTCGATTTCCCCATTTTCCTCATTTCGCCGGGTGAGGCCGTTGAAGATCTGGCGGCTCAGGTGAATTTCGGAGCGGCGCAAGGGCGCGGTGGGCAGCAGACTGGGCAGGGGCCGGTAGTAGGGCACCCTCAGGATCTGGCGCCCCTCCCGGGTGGCCTGGCCGAGCTGCTCGATAAGCAGCGGGGTGAGCAGATCCAGGCGATCTTCGGCCAGCCGCACCGCCTGCGCCAGCTGGCCCTGACTCAGCAGATCCCGCAATCGGCGCCGGGTCAGGCTCTCCTGGTTGTCGAGCAGGGTGAGGCGGGAGCGCCGCCCCCGCCCTGCCTCCGCCGTCCAGCACAGCCAGCCCTGCCCTTCCATGCGGCGCAGCAGCAGGCGGGCATTGCGCGTGGTGCAGCAGAGCAGATCCGCCACCTCGGCGAGGCTGATCTCCCGCTCATCGCAGCCAAGCTGCTGGGTGAGCCGTTGAAATTGCTGATAAAGGCGGGTGGTAGGCATAAAAGAGGAAATCCTGTCTCTGAAAGTCATCAGTTTTTACTTCCGCATTTTAGCTCAATACTGCTGGCGAACGTGAGAACCACTGCACAGGAGCACCATCATGAGCCATGCCAACCCCCTCAAACCGAACCGGATCCAGCAAACCCTTCGTCGCTACTTCCTGAGGATCCTGCCCCGCCCTCTGACGCTGGTCGAAGATCCCATGGTGCAGCTCAACCGCCTGATGCAGTGGGACATGCACCAGATAGACGACAGGGAGTATCGCCGCCGTCTCTGAGGTTGCCGTCACCGACGCCATCCGGTCACCCCCATCCCCCGGCATTGCTTTGCCGGAATGGGTGGTTTACATCGGCGCCAGGACTGCTAGATTGGACGTCTATCCATCCATAATGGTGACATCCAACAAGGAGTGTGTGATGAAAGATGCGACCCTGGCCCTGCACCACGGCTTTGCCAACGACCCCACCACCAAGGCCGTTGCCGTGCCCATCTACCAGACTGTGGCCTACGAGTTCGAGAGCGCCCAGCACGGGGCGGACTTGTTCAATCTGGCGGTGCCGGGGAACATCTACACCCGCATCATGAACCCCACCAACGATGTGCTGGAGCAGCGGATGGCCGCGCTGGAAGGGGGCATCGCCGGCCTGGTGGTCTCGGCGGGCTCCGCCGCCATCACCTACGCCATCCAGGCGCTGACCGCCGCCGGTGACAACATCGTCTCCACCCCCCAACTCTATGGCGGCACCTACACCTTGTTCGCCCACATGCTGCCGAGCTTCGGGGTCGAGGTACGCTTCGCCAAGGATGACAGCGCCGAGGCCATCGCCGCCCTCATCGATGACAAAACCAAGGCGGTCTACTGCGAGAGCATCGGCAACCCGGCCGGCAACATCGTCGACATCGCCGCCCTGGCCAAGGCCGCCCACGCCCGCGGCGTGCCGCTCATCGTCGACAACACGGTCGCCACTCCGGTCTTGTGCAAACCCATCGAACACGGCGCCGACATCGTGGTGCACAGCCTGACCAAATATGTCGGCGGCCACGGCAACTCCCTGGGGGGCGTCATCGTCGACTCGGGCAAGTTCCCCTGGGCGGATCACGCCGAGCGCTTCCCCCAGCTGACCCAACCCGAGCCTTCTTATCACGGGGTGGTCTACACCGAGGCCTTCGGCCCGGCTGCCTTCATCGGCCGGGTGCGCACCGTGCCGCTGCGCAATACCGGGGCGGCGCTGGCGCCGATGAACGCCTTCCTGCTACTGCAAGGGCTGGAAACCCTTAGCCTGCGCATGGAGCGCCACGTGGACAACGCTCTGCGGGTGGCCCACCACCTCAAGCACCACCCCAAGGTGGCCT
The DNA here is from genome assembly GCF_002919855.1 of Aeromonas sp. ASNIH8. NCBI lineage: Bacteria > Pseudomonadati > Pseudomonadota > Gammaproteobacteria > Aeromonadales > Aeromonadaceae > Aeromonas > Aeromonas sp. ASNIH8. The sequence continues at coordinate 25,507 of NZ_PQLN01000046.1, forward strand.
GGGTCAGCTACGCCGGTCTGCCGGGTCACCCCCACTACCCGCTGGCGGAGAAGTACATGGCCGGTCGCCCCTCGGCCATCCTCTCCTTCGGCCTGAAGGACGGCTACGAGGCGGGCGTGCGCTTCTACGATGCCCTCAAGATCTTCAAGCGGCTGGTCAACATCGGCGACGCCAAGTCCCTGGCCTGCCACCCCGCCTCTACCACCCATCGCCAGTTGAGCGAAGAGGAGCAGGCCAAGGCTGGAGTGAAACCTGAGATGATCCGGCTGTCAGTGGGAATCGAAGCCATCGAGGACATACTGGCGGATCTGGATCAGGCGCTGGAGGCCTGAGTCAATCGACGAAGGAGCGGGCACCACGCCCGCTCTTTTTCATCCATAAGTGAACCTGCTGCCGGGGCGCTGCGTATCACCGCCTTCCGTCACTGCGTCGAGGTTTCCATGATAGTCCTGCACCACCTGAACAAATCCCGCTCCCAGCGCATCATCTGGCTGCTTGAAGAGCTGGGCCTGCCCTACCAGATCAAGGCCTACCAGCGCGATGCCGCCACCTTCCTGGCGCCGCCCGAGCTCAAGGCCGTCCACCCCCTCGGCAAGTCGCCGGTCATCGAGTTTGACGGCCGGGTGCTGGCGGAATCCGGTGCCATCACCGAATACCTGATCGCCCGCCACGCTCCGGAACGGCTGGCACCGGCCACTGACAGCCCGGAGTATCCCGAATACCTGCAGTGGCTCCACTTCGCCGAGAGCTCCGGTATTCTGCCGCTGCTGCTCGATATGTTCGTGCGCAAGGATGGCAGCCCGATGCGCTTCCTGCCGGACTACGCCAAAGCCGAGTGTACCAAGGTGCTGGGCTACCTCGATGAGGTGCTGGCAAGCCGCCACTACCTGGTGGCCGATCGCCTCACCGGCGCCGACATCCTGAACTCCTTCCTGGTGGATCTGCTGGCCCAGAGCGGCCAGCTGGCCCAGTTCCCGCATCTGCAAGCCTACTGGCAGCGCCTCAATACCCATCCGGCCCGCCAGAAGGCGGCGGCGCTGGAGCGCGAGCTGGACCGCAGCGCCGAATAAACGGCAGTGCCCGGCGACACCACGCAAAACGCCCCGATGATCGGGGCGCTTTCTTTTCCGTTGGCCAGCCGGTGATCAGAGGGCGAGGGAAAGGATCCGCGCCACTATGGTTGCCAGGATGACTTACAGCGCGTGGGACAGGATCCTGGCTACCTTGTCGGGATCAATGTCCTGCTGCTCCCCGAGGGCGGTCAGCCCGAAACGCTTGAGGTTGGAGCAGATACCGGGGATGCAGCTCTCGCTCAGCCCGTAGTCGGCAAGCCGGGTACCCACCCCCATCTGCTGGAAGAACTGCTCGGTGCGGATGATGGCCTCCTCGATGCGCAGCGCCTTGTCCTCGCGGCTGGAGTGCCATACCCGCTCGGCGAACTGCGCCAGCTTCTCCTGCTTCTGGGCCGATTGCTCCCGCAGCAGGGAGGGCAACACCACAGCCAGGCTCTGGGCATGATCCAGCCCGTGCAGGGCGGTGAGCTGGTGACCGATGGCGTGGGTGGACCAGTCCTGGGGCACGCCGCGACCGATGAGGCCGTTGAGCGCCAGGCTGGCCGCCCACATCAGGTTGGCGCGCACCTGGTAGTTGGTGGGCTCCGCCAGCGCGCGCGGACCGTTGTCCACCAGCACCTGCAGCAGCCCTTCCGCCAGCCGGTCCTGCACCTCGCCCCCCACCGGGAAGGTGAGGTACTGCTCGAGGATGTGGACGAAGGCATCCACTACGCCATTGCCCACCTGGCGCGGTGGAAGGCTGTAGGTGGTGGCGGGATCCAGCACCGCAAACACCGGTTGCACCAGCGGATTGTAGAAGGAGAGCTTGGCCTCCCCCCGGCTCACCACGGCGGCGGGGTTGCTCTCCGAGCCGGTGGCCGGCAGGGTCAACACGCAGCCCAGCGGCAGCGCTGCCTTGATGGGGGCCTTGTCCCGCAGGATCTCCCAGGGATCGTCCCCCTCGAAGCAGGCAGCGGCGGCCACGAACTTGGTGCCATCCACCACGGAGCCGCCACCCACCGCCAGCAGGAAGTCGATGCGCTCGCGCTTGACCAGAGCCACCGCCTCCATCAGCTGATCGTACTGGGGGTTGGCGCCGATGCCGGGAAACTCCAGCCACTCCCGGCCCGCCAGCGCCTGGGTCAACTGCTCATAGACCCCGTTCTGCTTGATGCTGCCACCCCCGTAGAGCACCAGCAGACGGCTGCCGGCCGGGATCAGCTCGGGCAGCCTGGCGATCTGGCCTTCACCAAAGCAGATGCGGGTGGGATTGGCATATTGGAAGTTGTACACGGCAGAGCCCTCGGTTGATTGCATGCCGGGGAATTGTGCGCCTGCCGTGCCATCAGGTCAAAAACGGGAGCCTGTCGTCAAAAATACGATGCCAGCCTGCCGATGCCGGGCGCTCCTGCCCGGCTTTGCTATGGTGATAGCGGGAAGACGAGTTCGTCGCCCCCTCAAGCCCCTCCCGGGGTCCCTTTCCCACTCACTGGGTCTCTATCATGAAACTGAAGCACGCCTGGATTGCGGGTGCCCTCACCCTCTGTGCCCCTCCCCTGCTCTATGCCGCCGAGGCCACCACCCATGTGGCCGTGGCCCCCGGACAAGCCAGTCTGGCCGAAGAACTGACGGCCAGGGCAACCGTCACCGCCATCGACCTGGCCACCCGCAAGGTCAGCCTGAAAAATGCCGAAGGGCAGACCCTGGATCTGATCGCCGGGGAGGAGGTGACCAACCTTCCCCAGCTCAAGGTGGGAGATGTCGTGGCCTTGAGATATCTGCAACTGCTGGACCTGACCCTGCTCAAGGGCACCGCCGGGGTGAGAAAACGGGTGGTGGAAGTGGAAGGGGGCAAGGCGGCCGCCGGGGAGAAACCCGCTGCCGGCGTCGGCATGCAGGTAACCATCTATGCCGACGTCATCGACGTGGACAAGGCGCATCAGACCATCCGGGTCAAGGGGGTCGACCATACCCTGACCCTCAAGGTGCAGGATCCGGCCCAGTTCGCCCTCATCGCCAAGGGGGACCAGATCAAGGCCGTGCAGACCACCGCCATCGCCATCGGCATCGCCCCCCAGAGTCCCTGAACCCTGACCACGGCCTGCCAGCCCCGTGGCAAGGGGGCAACCCCTTGCCTTTAACGCCCAAGGATTGCCGTTTGAATCACATCATGCCTGGGAGGCAGATTTGCCGGTGAGACGATCCATGGCCTCCTTGAGCATGGCATCGCGCTGCGCGGCCAGGTCCTTGCTCTGCGTTTCGCGCTCCTCGGCAGAGAGCGTCTTGTCATCCGCTATCCCCTTGAGCTGACGCTCGAGATCGTCAAATTTTTTGCGATCAAAGCCCAGGGCCTTGTCCACCATCTGCTGCACCCGCGCATCCTTGACGCCACCGGTCAGGACTGTGTTCTTGCCGTTTCTGGCCAGATGCTCGTAGGTCAACGCCTGCTGCGCCTTGCCGGTCAGCACCTGACTGGAGAGGCTGACCTGCTGAGACCAGCCGCTCTGCTTGTCGTCGCTGTCGCTGAGGGTCGCCAGGGCACGGTTCTGGGACGCGCTCTGGGCGAGTTGATGACCATAGGGTTTGATATCCATGAAGGCTCCACGCTCACTGCCGGCCTCGCCGGCTCCGGGGATGGTTTCCCCGCCATGGGCCGGAGACAGCAAAATGCAGGCCAACTTGAGTACCCCCCTCTTTCGACGGTTCAGCACGGGGTCGCAGCACGCCTCCTTCTGCACTCCATTACGAGTGCGACCAGACCCATCAAAAAAGGCGCCCGAAGGCGCCTCTTGTGGACAGGAGTCGGCTCGTCATGACATCAGCGACGGCTGATGTGGAGCGGGCCGAAGGTCTGGGCCACCGGCATGATCTCGATGCTGTTGATGTTGACGTGGGCAGGCTGCTCGCTGATCCAGAGTACGGTATTGGCGATGTCTTCCGGCTGGATGGCCTGCACCCCCTGATAGACGGTGGCCGCCTTGGCGTCGTCGCCGTGGAAGCGCACGTTGGAGAACTCGGTGCCGCCACACAGGCCGGGCTCCACGTTGGTGACACGCACCGCCGTGCCCGCCAGATCCGCACGCAGGTTGAGACTGAACTGCTTCACGAACGCCTTGGTCGCGCCGTAGACGTTGCCGCCCGGATAGGGGTAGGTCCCTGCGATGGAGCCGATGTTGATGACGTGGCCGCGGTTGCGCGCCACCATGCCCGGCAGCAGCAACCGGGTGATCAGAGTCAGGCCGCTGATGTTGGTGGCGATCATCTGCTCCCAGTCCTCAAGGTCTGCCTTGTGGGCAGGCTCCAGCCCCAGTGCCAGGCCGGCGTTGTTGACCAGCAGGTCCACCTGTTGCCATTCGGTCGGCAGCCCCTCGATGGCGGCGCGGGTGGCAGCCTTGTCCTGGACGTCGAACACCAGGGGCAGGAACTGCTCGCCCAGCTCCTCGGACAGGGCGGCCAGCCGTTCGGCGCGACGCCCGGTGCCGATCACCCGGTGGCCTGCGCTCACCAGCAGGCGGCTGATGGCCTCACCAAAGCCGGACGAGGCGCCCGTTACCATTGCAATCATGTGAACCTCCATTGTTATTTGTCTTCTTGAAAAATCAGCACGTTATATGTCGCGCTTCCCCAGCTTTCGCCATGCGAACACCGCCAGATGCAGCAGGAAGAGACCCGAGCCCCCCAGCGCAAACAGCAGGCCGGTCAGGGCGTTGACCGAGGTATCGGCGCCGCACCACCACCAGACCAACCAGCCGACGACCCCGATGAGAAAGGTCTGGGCGGCACAGACCGGGCAGCGCCCGAGCTTGGCCCTGATGGCCGTAGCCAGGCAATCCTCGCAACTCATGATGGCTCCTGCCGCTCATCCCCCAGCGCCAGCACCAGGCGGTGGGCATGCTGGCCGGGCCCGTAATAATCGGGCAGCCGTACCCTGGGGCGAAACCCCAGCCCCTGATAGAGGGTCCTGGCTTCTGGGTTGGCGTCGGCGACCTCGAGGCGAATCGCCCCCCAGCCGGCCTCGCGCCCTTCCCGGATCACCTGCTCCAGCAGGCGGCGTGCCCACCCCTGACGGCGGACGGTCCAGCGGATGGCGAGGGTCTGGATGATGAGACGATCCCAGCCTTTGTGCTCCAGCACGCTCAAATAGCCCATCACCTGCGCCTTCTCGTCTTGCAGCAGCAGGGTGCGCCCCTTGGCCTGATTGAGCAGATAGTGCCAGCGGCTGCGGCCGAAGGCGACCTCGGGGGGAAAACAGTAGCGTTCCAGCTTCACGATGGCGCCCAAATCATCGGCTCGGGCGGCGCGCACGGTCAACACGGGGAGTCCTTGTTCGGTTATTTATCCTCAGCACCAGAAATGCGACTTGTATCACAAGTTACCAAGGCAGAATATTAGGCACTGTAACCTCTTGTTTCCCCTCGCGCCATTGTCGTGCTTGTCGGTGCATCGAAGCCCACTGGGGATCCTGCCGTTTCTGGCAGTCCTTTCTGTGGAGCCTGAAAATATGAGTACCTATGTCATCGTCGAGGAGCCGGGCGACTGGCCCTGCCATGCCGACTATCTGCTGACCGCCCGCACCTACCTGCAACACGGTCTGCCCACCACAGGGGGGCGTCCGCGCATCATCAACCTCTGCCGCAGCCTGGAACACCTGGGGGCCGGTTATTACTGCTCCCTGCTGGCCCAGGCCCGCGGCCACCACTGCCTGCCGGGATTGCAGGCCATCAGCCGTCTGCAACCCCAGCAGCCTCCCGCCAAGCTGTGGCGCAAATTGCAGGGCTGGCTGGCCCAGCAGAGCGAAGACAGGATCCGGGTGCGCGCCATCTTCGGCCAGTGCGAACAGAGCGAGCTGGCGGGGCTCGCCCGCTATTACTACGGCCTGAGCCAGTTGCCGCTGCAGGAGCTGACCCTCAAGCGCGGTCGCCACGGCTGGTCGGTGCGCCAGCAGGAGAGCCTGTCACCGCTGGCGCTGAGCCCGAGCGAGAAGGCGCTGATGGTGCAGCACGCCCAGGCGCTGGTGGGCACGGGGGACGAGGAACAGACGGCGCCACGCTACCAGCTCGCCATCCTGGTCGACCCCAACGACGGCCGCGCCAGCAGCGATGTCCTGGCGCTGGAGCGTTTCATCAAGGCGGCCGCTGCCCAGGGGATCCAGGCCGAGATCCTGCCTCCCTCGGCCATCGAGCGGTTGCCGGAGTTCGACACCCTCTGGCTGCGCGCCGAGACCGCGGTCGGCCACTACACCTTCGAATTTGCCCGCCGTGCCGAGCAGCTCAAGATGCCGGTCATCGACAGCTCCCGTGCCATCCTCGCCTGCAGCAACAAGCTCTATCTCTACGAGCTGATGGTGCGCAGCGGCGTGCCCATGCCCCCCACCACCGTCGTGACCCGCCGCGGCCGCCAGCATGTGGACGAACTGGTGCAGCGCCTCGGTCTGCCGCTGATGGTGAAGATCCCCGACGGCGCCCAAGGGCGCGACCTCGCCATGGCCAGCGATGACATCCAGCTCGCCCGCCTGCTGGACGAGGGGCTGGCCCGCTCCGCCCTGCTGCTGGTCCAGAGCCGGATCCCTGCGGAGTTCGACTGGCGCATCGGCTTTCTCGACGGCTCGCCGCTGTTCGCCTGCCGCCGCTACCGACCCGAGCCCGGCAACCGCATCCGTCGCCGCAAACACCCCCTCGACATGAGCCGCATCGAGGCGCTGCCCCTCAGCGAAGTGCCGGAGCGGGTGCTGCAAACCGCCCGCCGCGCCGTGCACCAGCTCGGCAACGGCCTGTTCGGGGTGGATCTGCGCCAGCAGGGTCAGGGCTGCGTGTTGCTGGAAATCATCGACAACCCCTGGATACGTGGCGATATTGAAGACAGGGAGGCAAAGGACCTCTACGAGCGCCTCGCCCGGGCCTTCCGCCAGCGGCTGGAGAACCGGGGGCAGAGCGCGACAGGATAACAAGCATCGCGAGCAGAGGTGGATATGATGACAATGCAGTGGTGGGACATCGCGCCCCTTGGCTGGGAGAACATCCTGGTCTGTCTGGTGTGTGGCACCCTGGTGGGGCTGGAGCGGCAGCTTCGCGGCAAGCCGGTGGGGATCCGCACCTCTTCCCTCATCGTGCTCGGCACCTACTGTTTTCTCGCCATCGGCGCCGCCGTCAGCCCTCAGGGCGCCGATCAGGCGCGGGTGCTGGGTCAGCTCATCACCGGGGTCGGCTTTCTCGGGGCCGGGGTCATGATGACCCGGGATGGTCAGGTGCTGGGGGTGACCTCCGCCGCCGCCATCTGGATGCTGGCCGCCCTCGGCGCCCTCATCGGCATGGACATGCTGCATCAGGCGCTGCTGCTCACCGTCGTCACCCTCTCCATCCTGGTGGGGGTGGACTACCTGGAAGCCAGCTTCAAGAGCCTGCGCCGCGGGGTGCACAACAGGCTGGAACACTGGCGCCACGGGGCCGAGCCCTCGGTCTCTTCCCGCCGGGACGATCTGGGCAGCGGCATCGAGAAGTAAGCCGCCACCATGAAAAAGGGCTCCATAATGGAGCCCTTTCTGTTGTCTGCCTCCCTCAGCGCACCAGCAGGAAGCGGCCGGTGAGGGGCGGCAAGTCCACCGTCACGCTGCTGCCACCGATGGCCAGGTTCTCGCCGCTCTGCAGATCCACCAGGGCGCTGCCGCTGCGCAGCTTGCCGACCGGCACGGCGTAACTCTGGGGCGTGGTGGAGACGTTGAGCAGGTAGACTACTTGCTCGCCAGCCGTCTGCTTGATGTCGCCATAGATGCTCCCCTCGGCCACCAGCTTGACCCGCTCCCCCTGATAGAGGGCCGGGTGCCCGGCGCGCAAGGCCAGCAGATCGCTCAGCCACTGCTTGAGCTCGGCCTGCTCGCTGCTAGGCACGAAGCCGGTGACACCGGGAACCTTGCCATCGCTGCGGGCCACGTGATCATCGCAGAGCCCCTGGGCCGCACAGTCGCCCCCCACCTGACTGGCAAAGCCAGGCACCTCGTCGCCAAACTCCTCGCCATAGTAGAAGGTAATGGGACCGGAGCGGGCGGCCATGAAGCTGAAGGCCGCCTTGTGGCGTTGCCAGTAGTCCACCCCATTGAAGTTGCCCCGCTCCAGCAGATCGCCGAAGCGCACCAGATCGTGGTTGCCCAGCATCAGGTTGGGCATGGCGTGGTCCGGGTAGTTCTCCACCTTGTTCCAACTGGCGTCGAGCACGCTGGCCCCCTGCCCGCCCTTGCCAGACTCTTCCACCGCCAGCGCCTGTACCAGGCCGTAGCGCAGGGGGAAGTCGAACGCCGAAGAGAGCGCCGGGTTGTCGCTCGGGCCATAGGCCTGGGCGCGGATCTCGTCGGCGCCCTTCCACACTTCCCCCACCATGTAGCCGAGGGTGCCCCACTGCTGGCCGGCGGCCTTGCGCGCCGCGCTGGCCTGGGCCACCTCGCTGCGAATGGCGCGCCAGTCATCCAGCCCCAACTGATAAGCCTGATCGAGGCGCCAGCCGTCGATGCCGTACTGCTCGACCCAGTAACGGGCCACCTCCTTGAAGTAGGCCAGACTCTCGGGCTGGCCGTAATCCACCAGCTGACCCGGGTAGCCTGCGCCGCCGCTCTTGAGTGCTGGCAGCCGCCCCTCTGGTGAAGGCTTGCTCACCCCCACCTTGTTGACGTGGCCGAACACCCCGTCGAGGAAGACATAGAGCCCGCGCTGGTGCGCCCCGTCCACCAGTTTTTTAAGCTGGGCGTTGCTGCCGAAGTTGGGATCCACGTTGAAGAAGTCGCAGGCGAAGTAGCCGGTGGCATCCAGCCGGTCGTCCCCGGCCTGGCCGGCGCAGGAGTCAAACACCGGCGTGAGCCAGATGGCGTTGACGTTGAGGCTCTTGATGTGGTCGAGGCTGTCGATGATCCCCTGCAGATCGCCGTTGTGCCGGGAGGGGCCGTAACCGACGCCGTAGTTGGCGCTCTCGTCGCCGTCGACGAAGGACTCCACCATCACCTGGTAGGTGCGCAGGTTGCAGGCTGGCTGATCATTGCCGTAGCAGGCGCGGCTGGCCGACGCGGGGGGTGGATTGACCACCGGAGGCTGGGGGTCACTGCTGCCACCGCCTCCCCCGCTGCCGCAAGCCGTCAGTAACAGGGCGGCCCCGATGAGGCCGCCACGACGCAACGTTCCTTGTTTCATTGTTATGTTCCCGCTGTGGTGGATGGGCGCCCAAAGCGCCGCACTGGGGTCATGATAACGACCTGACCGACGCGGGTCTGTGACTGAAAACGTTACCTGACTCAACGAGTTAGCATGTCAGAAGCGATGCATGTTGCGATCGGGGAAGGCGGCGCGCTCGTCGATGGGCAGGATCAGGTGGTAGACCTCGTGGGCCGCCAGGGTGAAGCCCGAGGGCCACGCCAGTTGATGGCGATCATCGATGAAGACACGAGCGAAGCGACGCTCGGTCTCCATGGCCGCAAACAGCGGCTGGCCGCGCCAGGGGGTGAGATCCAGCACGCCTGTGGTGCCGTCGGAGAGCACCACGAACAGAGACCAGCCCTGCACATATTCCACATCGATGAAGACCGGCATCCCTTCGGCTCCGATTGAGAAATCCGGCGCCATTATAGGCACGACCCTTGTCTCGATGTGCCAGCAGGATCACAGTTTTCCCAGCGTTTTATGCTCTCTTCGAACCCTGCATTCCGTCACAAAAAATCATAAAACGTGCCAGCTTCTCCATTTATACCTCACCCCCATGCAACCTTTGCCAGGCGCCACTGTCATACTCCTGCACCATAACAACAATGCGCCCGGGGACTGGGCGCAAACAGGTTTGCAGGAACAATATGACCACCATCAAACAATGGCTGGGACCGGTTTGGCCCATCGCCGTCTTTTCATTGATCGCGCTCATCTCCCTGACCGTCAGCCGCCTTGGCCTGGGGCTCTGGCAACTGGAACGGGTGGATGCCGTCTCTGGCTGGCAGGAGATGCTGCTGCAAGGCATTCGCGTCGACGTCGCCACCCTCTGCTGGGTCTGGGGCGTACCCGCCGTCTTGACCCAGTTGCTGGCCGGGCCCCACGCGCCGGGGCGGCTCTGGATGCAGCTTATCCGGATCTGGCTCACCCTGGGGCTCTGGCTGATGCTCTTTCTCGAGATCTCCACTCCCGCCTTCGTCACCGAATACGGGGTACGCCCCAACCGCCTCTATGTGGAGTACCTCATCTATCCGAAGGAGGTGCTCTCCATGCTGTGGGCTGGCCGCAAGGGCGAGCTGCTGCTGGCCGTGATCTTCAGCGGCGCAGTACTCGGCGGTGGCTGGTGGCTGAGCGGCCGCCTGGTGCGTGACCTAAGCTTCCCCCGCTGGTACTGGCGCCCCGCCTTCGCCCTGCTGATCCTCGCCGTCGGCTTCCTCGGCGCCCGCTCCAGTCTCGGCCATCGCGCCCTGAATCCGGCCATGGTGGCCTTTGCGGACGATCCCCTGGTCAACGCCCTCACCGTCAACTCCGCCTACTCCCTCTTCTTTGCCATCAAGCAGATGGGGGCCGAGGAGGACGCCAGCCAGTTTTACGGCAAGATGGCTGACCATCAGGTACTCGACATAGTCCGCGAGGAGAGCGGTCGCCCTCTCGGCGATTTCACCTCTGCCGATCTGCCGAGCCAGACCTTCAACACGGCCAGCTACCAGGGCAAGCCCAAAAACCTGGTGATCCTGCTGCAAGAGAGTCTGGGGGCCCAGTTCGTCGGCTCCCTCGGCGGCCTGCCGCTCACCCCGAACATCGATGCCTTGTCGAAAGAGGGTTGGGCGTTCGAGCAGCTCTACGCCACCGGTACCCGTTCGGTACGCGGCATCGAGGCGGTGCTCACCGGCTTCACGCCGACCCCGGCCCAGGCCGTGGTCAAGCTCGGCAAGAGCCAGACCAACTTCTTCACCATCGCTGACCTGCTCAAGCAGCGAGGCTATGACACCAGCTTCATCTATGGTGGCGAGAGCCACTTCGACAACATGCGCAGCTTCTTCCTCGGCAACGGCTTCACCACCATCGTCGAGCAGAAGGACTTCAAGAACCCGGTGTTCGAGGGATCCTGGGGCGCCTCGGATGAAGATCTGATGGCCAAGGCCAACGAGACCTTCGCGGCGCTGCACAAGGAGGGCAAACCCTTCTTCAGCCTGGTGTTCAGCTCCAGCAACCACGATCCCTTCGAGTTCCCCGACAACCGCATCGCCCTGTACGAGCAGCCCAAGCAGACCCGCAACAACGCCGCCAAGTACGCGGACTACGCCGTCGGCGAGTTCTTCAAGAAGGCCAGGGCATCGGACTACTGGCAGGACACCCTGTTCCTGGTCATCGCCGATCACGACAGCCGGGTCGGGGGAGCCAGTCTGGTGCCCATCCCCCGCTTCCACATCCCGGGGGTCATCCTGGGGGACGGCATAGCACCGAGAAAGGACCCCCGCATCGTCAGCCAGATCGACATGGCCCCGACCCTGCTCTCCCTCATGGGCATCAGTGCCGACTACCCCATGCTGGGCAAGGATCTCACTCGCATGCCCGCCGACTGGCCGGGACGCGCCATTATGCAGTACGACAAGAACTTCGCCCTGATGCGCGGCAAGGATGTGGTGATCCTGCAGCCCGAGCGGGCGCCGGAAGGCTTCATCTACGAGGATGCGACCGAGACGCTCACCCCGGCTCAGCAGCCGGACACCATGAAGGATGCCGCCCTGGGGCTGGTCCTGTGGGGCAGCCTGGCCTATCAGCAGGGGCTCTACCGGACGGCGCAGGACAGCTGGCTGGCTCTCAACTGAGGAACCGCCCACAAAAAAACCGCCCTCGTGAAGTGAACCCCGAAAGTTGGACACCCAACGAGTAGGTGTTCTTCGTTTCTATGGGAAAGCAAAAATACTCGACCGACTTCAAACGTCAGGTCGTTCTTCACTATCTCAGTGGTCATGACGGTGCCAAAAAGACGGCCGCCCTGTTTGGTATCGATCATGGCGCC